>NZ_MKJW01000089.1:0-96543 GCF_001942375.1 Kocuria sp. CNJ-770 | reverse complement strand
GTGTAGATGAACTTGCGTCCGTATCGGTCGCCCAGCGGGCCGCCGATCATCGCGCCCAGGGCCGCGCCGAAGGCGTTTGGCGCTGAGCGCGGCCACGAGCCGACGGCGAGGTTGGTGAAGCCGAAGTACTCCTGCCACAGCCCCAGGCTGGTGGCCAGGGCGATGATGGACCCCGCTTCGATGTAGTTGGACATGGAGACCGCGATGGTGGCCTTCCAGCCTCCGAGCTTGGTGGTGGTCATGGGTGATCCTTCGACGACGATGACGGTGGTGGCGCGGAGCGCAGGACGGGCGGTGGCGGCCGGGTCAGGCCAGGTGGAAGTACTGCAGCAGCGGTTCCGGCTGCGAGCCCTCGACGAAGTACTGGGCCATCTCGGCCTGCCAGCGCGTGTTGACGGGGTGCTCGGCCATGCGCTGCTCGGTCGCGGCGGTGTCCTCGGCCTCGAAGCAGCCCACGACCAGCCCGTCCTCCGGGCGCAGGAAGAGGGAGTAGTTCCGCCAGCCCGTCTCGTGCAGCGCGTCGAGCATCTCGGGCCAGACCCGCTGGTGCACCTCCACGTACTCGGCCAGCTTCTCGGGACGGACGTGGAGGAGGAAGCACCGGCGGGTGCGTGTGGTCTCCTCGGGCAGCCGGATCAGTTCCTGCAGCTCCGCAGAAGAGGCGTGGGTGCCCATGCGGGACTCCTTCGTGGTGGACGGCCGGAGGGGCCGGAACGGCATGGGAGGCGGTGGTGCTCGCCGGCGGGCCGGGCATCGGACGACCCGCGGCATGTGAGCTGCCTCTCAGTACGCCGCCATCGTAGCGAGTTTTTGAGACGTTTCAATAGCTCGGCATGATCTCTCTTGCACGCCGTAGCGCGAAGCGCCAACGAATCACGCAAGTGATCGGAAGACCGCGCCTTGACGTGACTCAGCTCACGACTTACCGTAGTGAAACGATTCAAGCACGCATCGCGGCCCCGCAGGTCGCGTTCCCGCCTCTCGCACGGAAGACGTGAAGGTCATGACTGCATTCGACGACATCGCGCCCCAGCTCGCCGCCCAGGCCATCGAGCTGCCCTCCTGGGCGTTCGGCAACTCCGGGACCCGGTTCAAGGTGTTCTCCACGCCCGGCACGCCGCGCACGGTGGAGGAGAAGGTCGCCGACGCCGCCGTGGTGCACCGGCTGACCGGGCTCGCGCCGTCCGTGGCGCTGCACATCCCGTGGGACCGGGTCGACGACTACGCGGGCCTGGCCCGGTACGCCGCCGACCAGGGGGTGGCCGTCGGGACGATCAACTCCAACACCTTCCAGGACGACGTCTACAAGTTCGGCTCCCTCACCCACACCGACCCCGCGGTGCGGCGGACGGCGATCGAGCACCACCTCGAGTGCCTGGAGGTCATGGACGCCACGGGCTCGCGGGACCTGAAGATCTGGCTGGCCGACGGCACGAACTACGCCGGCCAGCAGGACATGCGGGGCCGCCAGGACCGGCTGGCCGAGTCCCTGGCGGAGATCTACGCCCAGGTCGGCGCGGAGCAGCGGCTGGTGCTGGAGTACAAGTTCTTCGAGCCGGCGTTCTACCACACCGACGTGCCGGACTGGGGGACGGCCTACGCCCAGGTCGCCGCCCTGGGGGAGCGGGCCGTGGTCTGCCTCGACACCGGACACCACGCCCCCGGCACCAACATCGAGTTCATCGTGATGCAGCTGCTGCGGCTGGGCAAGCTCGGGTCCTTCGACTTCAACTCCCGCAACTACGCCGACGACGACCTCATCGTCGGCGCGGCCGACCCCTTCCAGCTCTTCCGGATCATGGTCGAGGTCGTCCGCGGCGGCGGGCTCGATCCCGCCGCCGGGGTGGCGTTCATGCTCGACCAGTGCCACAACGTGGAGGAGAAGATCCCCGGCCAGATCCGCTCCGTGCTCAACGTCCAGGAGATGACCGCCCGGGCGCTGCTGCTGGACCGGGCGTCGCTGACGGCCGCCCAGGAGGCCGGGGACGTGCTGGGGGCGCACCAGGTCCTGATGGACGCCTTCTACACCGACGTCCGGCCGGCCCTCGCCGCCTGGCGGGAGTCCCGGGGCCTGCCGGCCGACCCGATGGCCGCCTACGCCGCCTCCGGGTACCAGCAGCGCATCAGCGCCGAGCGGGTCGGCGGCACGCAGGCCTCCTGGGCCTCCTGAGCGGCGACCCGGCTCGGGCGAGTTGGTGCCGCCGAGGACGCATGAGCCTGCTGTTCCGACCGTCCTGATCGGCCGATGACTCGATCGGTCTGATTCCTTCACTCCGTCTGATCCATTTGAGCCACTCTCCGAGGAGCATCCTCCCCATGAACGCCCAGCAAACCACCACGAAGACCACTGCGCAGCCCGTCGTCGCCGATCTCATCGCCCGCTCCAACCGGCTGGGCGCCGACCCGAAGAACACCAACTACGCCGGCGGGAACACCTCCGCCCAGGGCACAGCCACGGACCCGGTGACCGGCGCGGACGTCGAGCTGCTGTGGGTCAAGGGCTCCGGCGGGGACCTCGGCACGCTCACCGAGCAGGGCCTGGCCACCCTGCGGCTGGACCGCCTGCGGGCCCTGGTGGACGTCTACCCCGGGGTGGAGCGCGAGGACGAGATGGTCGCCGCCTTCGACTACTGCCTGCACGGCAAGGGCGGGGCCGCCCCGTCCATCGACACGGCCATGCACGGGCTGGTCGAGGCCGCCCACGTGGACCACCTGCACCCGGACTCCGGGATCGCGGTCGCCACCGCCGCCGACGGCGAGCGGCTCACCGCCGAGATCTTCGGCGGGAAGGTCGTGTGGGTGCCCTGGCGCCGTCCCGGCTTCCAGCTGGGCCTGGACATCGCCGCGGTCAAGGAGGCCCACCCGGAGGCGATCGGCTGCATCCTGGGCGGCCACGGGATCACCGCCTGGGGCGACACCAGTGAGGAGGCCGAGGCGAACTCGCTGTGGATCATCCGCACCGCCGAGGCCCATCTCGACCAGTACTCGGTGCCGGAGCCCTTCGGCCCGGTCCTGGAGGGCTTCCAGGCGCTGCCGGAGGGGGAGCGCCGGGCCAAGGCCGCGGCCCTGGCCCCGGTGATCCGGGGGCTCGCCTCGCACGACCGCCCGCAGGTGGGCCACTTCACCGACGACCCCCGGGTGCTGGAGTTCCTGGCCGCCGCCGAGCACCCCCGCCTGGCCGCCCTGGGCACCTCCTGCCCGGACCACTTCCTGCGCACCAAGGTCAAGCCCCTGGCCCTCGACCTGCCGGCCGGCGCCCCCGTGGAGGAGTGCGTGGCCCGGCTCAAGGAGCTGCACGAGGCCTACCGTGCCGACTACCAGGCCTACTACGACCGCCACGCCGGCCCGGACTCGCCGGCGATCCGCGGGGCCGATCCGGCGATCGTGCTCGTGCCCGGGGTGGGGATGTTCTCCTTCGGCAAGGACAAGCAGACCGCCCGGGTGGCCGGGGAGTTCTACCTCAACGCGATCAACGTCATGCGCGGGGCGGAGGGCATCTCCGCCTACGCGCCGATCGACGAGGCCGAGAAGTTCCGCATCGAGTACTGGGCGCTGGAGGAGGCCAAGCTGGCCCGCATGCCGAAGCCGAAGCCCCTGGCCACCCGGATCGCCCTGGTCACCGGGGCGGCCTCGGGCATCGGCAAGGCGATCGCCGCCCGCCTGGCCGCCGAGGGCGCCTGCGTGGTGATCGCCGACCTCGACCTCGAGAAGGCCCGCGCGGCCGCCGCCGAGCTCGGCGGGCCGGACGTGACCGTCGGGGTGGCCGTCAACGTCGCCGACGAGGCCGCCGTGCAGACGGCCGTCGACGAGACGGTGCTGGCCTTCGGCGGGCTGGACCTGGTGGTCAACAACGCCGGGCTGTCGCTGTCCAAGCCGCTGCTGGAGACCACCGAGGCCGACTGGGACCTCCAGCACGACGTGATGGCCAAGGGCTCCTTCCTCGTCTCGAAGGCCGCGGCCAGGACCATGATCGCCCAGGACATGGGCGGGGACATCGTCTACATCTCCTCGAAGAACTCCGTCTTCGCCGGGCCGAACAACATCGCCTACTCCGCCACCAAGGCCGACCAGGCCCACCAGGTCCGCCTGCTGGCCGCCGAGCTGGGCGAGCACCAGATCCGGGTCAACGGCATCAACCCCGACGGGGTGGTCCGCGGCTCGGGGATCTTCGCCGGCGGCTGGGGCGCCAAGCGAGCCGCGGTCTACGGGGTGCCGGAGGAGGAGCTGGGCAAGTTCTACGCCCAGCGCACCCTGCTCAAGCGCGAGGTGCTGCCCGAGAACGTCGCCAACGCGGTGTTCGCCCTCACCGCCGGGGACCTCTCGCACACCACCGGTCTGCACGTGCCCGTCGACGCCGGCGTGGCCGCCGCCTTCCTGCGCTGATGCGCGCCCGGCAGCGGAGGCGACGACCATGACGAGGACCGTGGCGGCGGTGGACCTGGGCGCCACCAGCGGACGGGTGATGCTCGGCGGGATCGAGGACGGGCGGCTGCGGCTGCGCCACGTCGCCCGCTTCCCCAACCGGCCCGTCCGTCTGCACGAAGGGGACCGGGACGGGCTGCACTGGAACATCACCGAGCTCCACCGGTCCCTGACCGCCGGGCTGGCCCAGGCGGTGCGGGAGGACCCCGGGGTGGCCTCGATCGGGGTCGACTCCTGGGCCGTGGACTACGCCCTGCTGCGGGACGGGCGGATGCTCGGGGTGCCCTACTCCTACCGCGACGAGCGCACCGCCGCCGGGGTGGATGCCGTGCACGGGCGGATCCCGCCGGAGGAGCTGCACGCCCGCACCGGGCTGCAGCACCTGCCCTTCAACACGGTCTACCAGCTGGCCGTCGACCGGGTCCGCGGCGACCTGGACGTGGCCGACCGGATGCTCCTGATCCCGGACCTGATCGGCTACTGGCTCACCGGCCGGCAGGTCGCCGAGGCCACCAACGCCTCCACCACCGGGCTGCTCGACGCCCGCACAAGGCAGTGGGACACCCGGTTGATGGACCGGCTCGGCTACCCCCGCGAGCTCTTCGCCCCCGTCGTCGTCCCCGGCACCACGATCGGGGAGCTGCTGCCGGATGTCGCCGTCGAGCTCGGGGCGGCACCGGGGCTCGCGGTGACCGCCGTGGGCTCCCACGACACCGCCTCGGCCGTGGTCGCCGTGCCCGCCGTCGACGGCGAGTCGGCGTTCATCTCCTCGGGCACGTGGTCGCTGGTCGGGATCGAGCTGGACGCCCCGGTCCTGACCCCGGAGAGCCGCGCGGCCAACTTCACGAACGAAGGGGGAGTCGACGGCCGGGTGCGCTTCCTGAAGAACGTCTCGGGGCTGTGGCTGCTCTCCGAGTCGATGCGCACCTGGGACGGCCCCGGCACCACCGACGCCCAGCGCAGCAGCGACCTCGCCGCGCTGCTGGCCGAGGCCGCCGCGGTGGTCCGGCCCGTGCAAGTGGTCGACGCCACCGACGAGCGCTTCACCGCCCCCGGGGACATGCCCGCCCGGATCGTAGCCTGGTGCCGGGAGCACGACGTGGAGCCCCCGCGCACCCGTGCCGAGGTGGTGCGCTGCATCCTGGAGTCGCTGGCGGCCGCCTACGCCGTCACGATCGAGCAGGCCGAGTGGCTGTCGGGGCGGGCGATCCGCACGATCCACGTCGTCGGCGGCGGGTCCCAGAACGGCCTGCTGTGCCAGCTCACCGCCGACCGCACCGGCCGCACCGTCGTCGCCGGACCGGTGGAGGCCACCGCGATCGGCAACGTCCTGGTCCAGGCCCGCGCCGCGGGCCTGGTGAGGGGCGACCTCGAGGCGCTGCGCGGCATCGTGGCCACCACCTTCGAGCCCGTCCGCTACCAGCCGAGGACCGTGACGGCCACCGCGCGCTGAGCAGTCCGCGCCGAGGGCCGGCCCTCGGCGCGGGCTCCGAGTCCTCAGACGCGCGCCGGGACCTGCGGATCGGCGGCGGGTTCGACGCCGGGCCCGGCCGCCGCGCCCGCGCGGACGCGCGGGGTGAACCCCGAGGGCGTCTGCTCTCGGTAGAGGCGGTACAGCTCCAGCCGCTGCGTGTCCGTCTCCGCCTGGGGCCGGGCGGCGGTGAGACCCACGAGCACGTAGGTCAGCCAGCCCAGGGCGCCGGCCAGCAGGGTCGCCCAGCCGTCGAAGGCGCTGGTGACCAGGGTGTTCTCGAGGTGGAAGAGCTCGTTGGGGGCGCCGTAGATCGTGGGCGTCAGCGCGAGGAACACCAGCCGGCTGGTCAGGCCGACGCCCGCCGCGGCCAGGGCGGCGCGGGCGCCGGGCCGCTTCCAGAAGGTGCCCAGGATGAAGGACGCCGACAGGCTCGCCAGCATCAGGTCGAAGGCCAGGGTCAGCAGGATCCCGGTCTGGCTGACCCGCACGGCCAGCAGGATCCCGGTGAGCACCACCGGGAGCATGGCCAGCCGCGTCCAGCGCAGCAGCGGGTCCTGCGCGCCGGTGATCTCGGTGCGCCGCACGTTGAAGACGTTGCGCACGGTCACGGCCGAGGTCGCCAGGATGGCGCCGGAGGCCGTGGAGAAGGAAGCCGCCACGATGCCGGAGAGCACCAGCACCGCGAGCAGCGGCGGAGCGTACTCGCCCAGCAGGGTGTAGAGGATGGGCCCGTCCGCGGCGGAGAGCCCCAGCACGGAGGAGGCGGTGAGGGCCACGAGGGCGAAGATCGTGCCGATCACGGCCGTGGTGCCGGCCGCCAGGAAGCAGGAGCGCTGCGCCACGCGCGGGCTCCTGGCGCCGAATATCCGCTGCATGAAGTCGATCGCCACGAGGTCGCCGATGCCGAGGGCGATCAGTGTGGCCCAGTTGATCGGGGCGCCGGCCTCGGAGCTGGTGAGCTGCTCCAGGTCGAACGGGCCCATCCCCTCCGGCACCACGATGCCGTAGGTCAGCGCCACCCACACGATCAGCGCCACCGCGGCCACCACGGTGATCACGGTCTGCAGCACCGCGGTGTAGGCGTCGGAGAACAGCCCGCCCGCCAGGGTGTAGCTGAGCACCAGGGCGCTGGCCACCAGCACGCCGGCCGCGTACGGCACGTGCGCGAAGTACTCGAGCAGGAACCCGCAGGCCACGAGGTTGCCGGCCAGCAGGAACGTGAAGGCGAAGATCATGATGAGGGACGCCAGGGTCTCCGTGCGCCGGCCGTAGCGGATCCGGAAGAAGTCCCCGAGGGTGAGCAGCCGCATCCGGTTCATGGGCTTGGCCAGGAAGAGCCCGGCCAGCAGGAGGCACACCGCCAGGCCCAGGGCCAGGGACGCCCCGGCCCAGAAGCCGTAGCCGGAGGTGAGGTCCGTGTTGCCCACGGTGGCGTTCGAGTCCACCGCCGCGGCGGTGAGCGAGACCGCGACCAGCGGCATGCCCAGCTGGCGTCCCGCCACGAGATAGTTGGTGCTGTCCCCGTCGACCTTGCGCGCCACCAGCACGCCGATGACGAGCACCGCCAGGACGGTGGTGCCGACCCCGAGAATGATCATGTGCTTCTCCCCGCCTGGACCCCGCCCGAGCGGAGTTTCTGTCAACTGACAGGTAAAGCATGTCGGCGGGGTGCGGCGCCGGAGTTTCCCTTCCGTAACGGTCGTGTTTAACCGCCCGGGGGCGGTCAGCGGGCCGCTGTCCGCCCGTCCGGTGCCTCGGCCCGCGGGTCCCCGGCGACGGGGGAGGTCAGGCGCGGGCGGGGTCGAGCAGCCACGTCTCGAGGGCGGCACCCGTGTCCCGGTACCAGGGCCGGGAGTCCTCGTAGCCGGCCCAGCCGTCCGTCATCACCACGACGACGTGCTCCCGGCCGTCCAGGGTGAGCAGGCCCGCGTCGTGGGAGACGTCCTCGAGCAGGCCGGTCTTGTGCGCGAAGGCCGTGCCCGGCGAGAACCCGGAGGGCAGGGCGTAGTCCAGCTGCTGGTCCTCCAGCAGCTGCCGGAAGAGGGCGGTGGAGGCGGGGGACAGCAGCTCGCCGCGGCGCAGGCGCTCCAGCAGCGCCGCGACGTCGGCCGGGGTGGTCGTCATGGCCACCCGGTCCGCGTCCCCGGTGTCCGGGTCGAAGGTCGTCGCCGGGAAGCCGTGCCCGTGCGCGAACTCCTCCAGCTCGGCCCAGCCGAGCCACCGGCCCAGGGCGGCGCCCGAGGGGTTGTCCGACCAGCTGATCATCGCGGCCAGCGCGGTCCCCACGGTCAGCGCGCTGCCCGGCACCGGGTCGTCGAGGGCGAGCTCGCCCCGGTCCACGCGCTCGAGCACGGCGTGGGCGACGAAGAGCTTGTAGAAGCTGGCGCTCGTGAACGGGCGGTCGGCGGCACGGGACGCCAGCTCGTTCCCGTCCGGGCCCAGCAGGACGAGGCCGAGCTCGCCGGGCACGCCGAGGGCGAGCTGCTCGAGGTCGTCGGCGAGCGTGGGCTCCGCCGCGACCGCCCCGGCGTCCGTGGCGGTGCCGGCCCCCGGCTCCGCGGCGCATCCGGTGATCAGGAGCAGCGCGGTCAGCGCCGCCGCTCCCGCGGCGGGTCCGCGCGGCGGGAGCGGCGTGCTCGGGCGTCGTCGGTCGGGCACGGGGAGCTCCGATCCTGGAGGGCGGAATGGCCGCCCTCCAGCCTCCCCGCCCGTGCCCGGCCGCCAGACGCCGTTGTGGGGGCACCACGGGTGCCGCACAGCGCGCCGCCGCCCGCGTGCGGGGCACGCGGGCGGCGGCGGTGGGAGGGGCGGGTGCCGGGGCGGTCACACGTCCCGGCGGGACCGGTTCACGATCTTGGAGCGCACGGTCAGCGCCAGCACGACGAACAGCAGGCCGTAGAGCACCAGCGGGATGGGCCCGGTCACGAAGATCGAGTAGTCGCCGTTGGAGGAGAGCAGGGCGTCGCGCATGCTCGTCTCGGCCAGCGGCCCCAGGACCATGCCGATCAGCAGCGGGGCCACCGGCACGCCGTGGCGGCGCATGACGAAGCCCAGCACGCCCAGGCCCAGCAGCAGCAGCAGGTCGAAGATCGCGCCCGAGGTCGCGTAGATGCCCAGGCCGCAGAACACCATGATGCCGGCGTACAGGTACTGGCTGGGGATCAGCAGCAGCTTGGCCCAGTACCGGGCGAAGGGCAGGTTGATGACCAGCAGCACGACCATGGCGATGAAGAAGCTGGCCAGCAGGGCCCAGACGAGCTCGGGTGCGCGGTCGAACAGCAGCGGGCCCGGCTGCAGGCCGTACTGCTGGAACGCCGCGAGCATGATCGCCGCGGTCGCCGAGACCGGCAGGCCCAGGGCCAGCAGCGCGCCCATGGCGGTGCCGGTGGTGGCGTTGCCGGCGGCCTCCGGGGCGGCCAGGCCACGGATGGCGCCCTTGCCGAACATCGGGTTCGGGCGGCGGCGGTCGATGCGCCGCTCGAGGTCGTAGGACATGAAGGTCGGGACCTCGGCGCCGCCGACCGGGATGACGCCGAAGGGCAGGCCGATGGCGGTGCCGCGGGCCCAGGCCGGGGCGGCCTCCTTCAGCTCGGCCCGGGACAGGAACGGGCGCCCGCTGAACTTCATCTCGTGGGCCGCGGGGTCGCGCCGGATCCGGGAGGCCACGTGCAGCACCTCGCCCAGGGCCAGGACCGCCACGGAGACGGTGACCAGGGAGATCCCGTCGAACAGGTTCGGGGAGCCGTAGGTGAAGCGCTCCGAGCCGGAGATCGCGTCGATGCCCACCGTTGCGATGCCCAGGCCCAGCACCAGGGACGCCAGGCCCTTGGGCACGGAGTCGGAGACCACCGAGGAGGTCGCGACGAAGGCGAACAGGGCCAGGGCGAAGTACTCGGCCGGGCCGAAGTTCGCGGAGAAGTCGGCGAGCCGGGGCGCCAGGAAGACCACGACCACGGAGGCGACCATGCCGCCGATGAACGCGCCGATCGCGGCGGTGGCCAGGGCCTGCGGGGCCCGGCCGTCCTTGGCCATCTTGTGGCCCTCGAACGTGGAGGCGATCGCGGAGCCCTGCCCCGGGGTGTTCATCAGGATGGCCATGGTCGAGTCGCCGAACAGGCCGCCGAAGTAGACGCCGGCGAAGAGGATGAACGCCGCGGTGGGGTCCAGGGCGAACGTCATGGGCAGCAGCAGGGCCACGGCCATCGAGGAGCCCAGGCCGGGCAGCACGCCCACCGCGGTGCCGAGCAGACAGCCCACCACGACCCACAGGAGGTTCATCGGCGTCAGCGCGCCGGCGAACCCGTCCATCAACAGGTTGAGTGCGTCCATGTCAGAAACCGCCTCCCAGGAGGCCGGACGGGAGGCTCAGTCCCAGGCCGACCGTGAATGCCAGGTAGATCGCGCTGCTCACGAGCAGGGCGAGCGAGATATCGAAGAGGGTCCGGCGGCTGCCGAAGCCACGGGCCACGGCCCAGAAGAGCAGCGCGGCGGCGAGGATCCAGCCGAGCAGCTCGATGCTGAGCGCGAAGGCCAGGAAGCCGCCCGCGCACCACAGCACCGCGGACCAGTCCGAGTGGGTCCGCCAGGTGCGCGCCGAGAGCTCCTCCGGGTGCTCGGGGTGGCGCAGGTAGTGGAGCACCAGCAGCGCGGACAGCACGTAGCCGGCGGCCACCAGGATCAGCGGGTAGAAGGTGGGGCCGGGGAAGTCCGTGCCTCCGGGATCTCCATGGTCAGGGTGCCGACCAGCAGGTAGGTGCTGAACGCGGCCACCACCGCGGGCACCACGAGGCCGCTGCGCCCGCTCCACCAGGACTTCTGCGTCTCCGGCCCGGCCCACGGGGGCTGCGTGCCGGTCTGGTGCTCTCCCGCCGCGGCGGTGTGCGAGGACGTGGGGGTGCTCATCAGGAGATCTCCTCTACCAGCATGGCGATGCGCTCCTGCTCCGAGGCCAGGAACTCGTCGAACTCCTCGCCCGCGAGATACACCTCGGTCCACTTGTTGCGCTCGATGGCCTTCTGCCACTCCGGGGTGGCCACGGACTCCTCGAGCAGCGTGCGCAGCTCGGCGAACTCCTCGTCGGTAATCCCCGGCGGGGCCAGCACCGCGCGCCAGTTCGCCAGGTCCACCTCGTATCCCTGCTCGGTGAGGGTCGGGATCTCCACGCCCTCCAGGCGCTCCGGGGCGGCCATGCCCAGGGCCTTGAGGCGGCCGGCCTCGATCTGGTCCGCGACGTCCATGTAGCCGGAGGTCGCCGCGTCCGCGGTGCCGGTGATCAGCGCCTGGGTGGCCTCGCCGCCGCCGGACTTGGGGATGTAGGTGGTCTCGGACGGCTCGATGCCGGCCGCGAGCGCGAGCTCGGTCATCACGAGCTGGTCGAAGGTGCCGCCCCCGGTCCAGGCCACCTCGGCCGGGTTCGCCCGCCAGGCCTGCACGAGCTCGTCGATCGTCTCGTAGGGCGAGTCGGCGGGGACCACGACGACGTCGTACTCCTCGACCACCCGGGCGATCGGGCGCACGTCGTCGTGCGTCACGGCGGAGTCCAGCTGCGCCACCCCGGCGACGAGCCCGGCGCCGGTGACCATCAGGGTGTTCGCCTGGCCCTCCATGGTGGAGAGCTGGCCCAGGCCGATGGTGCCCGCCGCGCCCGGGATGTTGACCACCTGGGTGTTGTTCACCAGGCTGTTGGCCCGCATCGCCTGCTGCTGCTCCCGCATGAAGGTGTCCCAGCCGCCGCCGGCACCGGCCGGGGCGATGAGCGTCAGGTTCGAGCGGATGTCCGAGCCCGCGGTCGCGGACTGGAAGGAGAAGAAGGCGGCCAGGCCGATCACTGCGGCGGCCACGATGCCGTAGACGGCCATGACGACCGGGTGCTTGCGGCGGGTGCCGGACCGGGTCTGATCTGGTGGTGAACTCACGGGATCAACTGTCCTTGGTCGAGGATGGGGAACACGGGGCTCTGGACGAGCCGCTCACCCGACGATAAGTGACCCCCGTCACGTGGCCGGCGTTGATCGCGCTTTCGTGCGTACTGATCGTTGTGCAGGTTCTGCGCATTCTGCTCACGCCCGGAGAGATGCGCGTCACAGGTTCGGCCGTAGGGTGGACCTCGCTCTGTCCGTCCACCCCACCCACCACGGAGGCCCCCATGACCGTCGTCGTTGCCCGTACCAGCACCCCCGAGGGCGGGGCCGCGCTCGCGGCCTCCATCGAGGAGGCCCGGCGCCGCCAGGAGGACCTGCTGGTCTTCAACCTCGAGGGCGCCCAGCTCGACCCCGAGGGCAGCGAGCTCGACGGCGTGCCGGTCACCTTCCGCACGCCCGACGCCCGCAACCGGGACGCCGTGGGCGAGCTGCTCGACGCCGCCGAGCAGGTGGACGCCTCCGCCGTGGTGATCGGCGTGAAGCACCGCAGCCCCGTGGGCAAGCTGCTGCTCGGCAGCGCGGCCCAGCAGATCCTGCTCGAGGCCAGCGCCCCGGTGATCGCGGTCAAGCCCCGGCGCGACTGAGGGATGCCGGCGTCCTCGGGGCCGCGCTCCGGGGCCTGGCTGTGGTTCCTCGTGGCCGGTGCTCTGCTCACGCAGACCGCGCTGAACCTGGTCCGGCCCGTCACCACCTACAAGCTGCTCGCCCTGGACGCCGACTCGGTGACGGTCGGGCTGGTCACGGCCGCCTACGCGGTGCTGCCCCTGGCCACCGCGATGTGGCTGGGGCGGATGACCGACCGGGTGCGGGACCTGCGGACCATGGTGATCGCCGGCGCCTGGTCCTGGCCCTTGGGGCCATGGGCCTGGCGGTGGCTCCCACGGTGGCCCTGGTCGCCGCGGCGAGCGCCCTGCTGGGGATGGGGCACCTGCTGTTCACCATCGCGGGGCAGTCCGCGGTCGCCCGGTTCTCCCCGGAGGACCAGCTGGACAAGGGCTTCGGCTGGTTCACCGCCGCGTTCTCCGCAGGGCAGCTGCTGGGCCCGCTGCTGGCCGGCCTGCTGCTGGGCACGGGCAGCGACGTCGCCTCCCCCCAGCGGGTCGCCGACATCACCCTGTCGCTGTGGATCGGGGCCGGCCTGTCCCTGCTCGTGGTGCCGCTGATGCTCCTGCGCCTGCGCGCAACGGGCGCGGAACGCGGCCGGGCCCGGCCCGACGACGCCGCGCCCGGTCCCGCCACCGGGGAGCTGGAGGTGGTCGAGGACCCGGTGCCGCGGGCCTCGATGGTGCGGATCCTGCGGGTGCCGGGGATCCCGTCCCACATGCTGGCCTCGCTGGCCCTGCTGGCGATGCTCGACATCCTCACCGCGTTCCTGCCGCTGGTGGGGGAGCGGGCGGGGATCTCCCCGGCGTGGGTGGGCGTGCTCCTGGCCGTGCGCGGCGGCGCGTCGATCCTCTCCCGCGTGCTGCTGCCGTGGCTCGCCCACCGCATGTCCCGGAGGGCCCTGCTGCTGGTGAGCCTCTACGGCGCCGGCCTGGCCCTGGCCGCGCCTCCCCTGGTGATCACCGTGCCGTGGCTGGCGGCGCTGTGCCTGTTCGTGGGCGGGTTCTGCCTGGGGCTGGGTCAGCCGATCACCATGACGCTGGTGTCCACCGCGGTGCCGTCCGCGTGGCGGGGCTCGGCCCTGGCGGTCCGGCTCGTCGGCAACCGGGTGGGGCAGGTGGCCATGCCCCTGCTGGCCGGGCTGGTCGCGGCGCCGCTGGGCCCGGCCGGAGCCATCTGGTCCACCTGCGCGGTGCTGCTGGTCAGCGGGCTGGAGAAGTCGGCGCGGCGGTAGGCCGGCGCACCGGCCCGTCCGGGCCGGCCGCCTCGACAACCGCGGCACAGGATCGCCACAACGGCGGCACAATCGTGCCTGGTCGGATGGAGGACGAGGGCCCGAGGGCCCGGGCCGGCGGGCCGCACCCGCCGGTACGTCCGACCGAAGGAACGCACCAGCATGGCCAACGTCCACCACCCTGTCCCCGGGGCGCCGCCGTCAGCAGAGGGGCCGGGGCTGCCCCTGCTCCGGAAGCCGCGGCTCGTGGGGGTGGACGCCGCACGGGGGCTGGCCCTGATCGGGATGATGTCGATCCACATCCTGCCCGCCTGGAACCCCGAGACCTACGAGCCCACCCTCCAGTGGCAGCTGTTCGCCGGTCGGGCCGCCGCCCTGTTCGCCCTGCTCGCCGGGGTGGGCCTGGGCTTCTCCTCCGGCGGGCGCACGCCCCACCGGGGCCGGGCGATGACCGGCGACCGCGCGGGGCTGCTCGTCCGCGCCGTGCTTGTCACCGCGCTCGGGCTGCTCGTCAACCAGGTGATGCCGGAGGACCCGCCCGCCTACGACATCCTGCTGTACTACGGGATGTTCTTCCTGCTAACCGTCCCGTTCCTGCACCTGCCCGTCCGGACCCTGTTCGTCCTCGCCGGGGTGGCTGCCGTGGCCGGGCCCGTGCTGATGCAGGCGCTGCGGGGCGTGCTCCCCGCGCAGGAGACCTACAACCCCACCCTCACCGGGGTGCTGTCCGACCCCGGGACCGTGCTCTCCCAGGTGCTGCTCACCGGCACCTACCCCGCGGTCCCGTACCTGACCTACCTGCTCGCGGGAATGGGCATCGGCCGGCTCAACCTGCGGTCGCTGCACGTCCAGGCCCGGCTGCTCGG
Organism: Kocuria sp. CNJ-770; assembly: GCF_001942375.1. Lineage (NCBI taxonomy): Bacteria > Bacillati > Actinomycetota > Actinomycetes > Micrococcales > Micrococcaceae > Kocuria > Kocuria sp. CNJ-770. The sequence continues at coordinate 82,023 of NZ_MKJW01000089.1, read as the reverse complement.
GGCCGGCCTGGTCCTGGCCGTGGGGGCGTGGCTGGTCTACTGGGTGCTGATCCTCCGGTCCGGCGGCTACGACCGGCTGATGAGCTCCACCCCCTGGCTGGGTGAGGACGGGATCGACGAGATCATCGTCTGGGGCCCCGACCCCGTCCTGCCCGACACGTCGTGGTGGTGGCTGCTGATCCCCGGTCCGCACACGAACACACCGGTGGCCCTGCTGTACGACCTCGGCTCCGGCGCGGCCGTGCTGGGGGGCCTGCTCCTGCTCGCGCGCGTCATCGGAGCGTGGCTGCTGCCCCTGAGCGCCATGGGCTCCATGACCCTGACCCTCTACACGGCGCACCTGCTGGCCCTGGCCGCCATGCTGCACTACGAGGTGCCCCTGCTGTGGTTCCTCATCCACGCCGGCGTCGCCGCCCTGTTCGCGGTGGCGTGGCAGCGCGCCTACGGGCGGGGTCCGCTCGAGCGCGTCGTCGCCCGGGTGGCCGGCGCCGCGCGCGGCCGCGTCCTGGCCCCCGGGCGCGGGTCCGCTCCGGGCGGTGAGCCAGGCCCGGGCGGTGGGGCCGGCGAGTCACGGCGGGGTCGCCCATCGGCCGTCCCCGCCCGGGTGGCCGGCGCCGGATGTTCTCGGCGGGCAGTGCCGGCCGGGCCGCCGGATCGGCGAGCACGTCGACGACGTCGACCGGCGGACGCGGGTCAGGCGATGTGCAGCGGCAGGCGGACGGTGAAGAGGGTGCGGCCGGGGCGGGAGTCCACGGTGACGTCCCCGCCGTGGGCGGTGACCACGGAGCGGACGATGGACAGACCCAGTCCGGTGCTGCCCTCCCGGGAGGTGCGGGAGTTGTCCAGGCGGCTGAAGCGCTCGAAGAGCTGGTCCTGGAACGCCGCCGGGATGCCCGGGCCCTCGTCGAGCACGCCGGCCCGGGCCCACCCGTCGTCGGTGGTGCTGACCGTGGCGGTGACCGCGGTGCCGGCCGGGGTGTGCTTGCGGGCGTTGGAGAGCAGGTTGGCCAGCACCTGGCCCAGCTGGGCGGCGTCGGCGCGCACCGGCACGGGCCCGGAGGGGACGTCCAGGAACCAGCGGTGGTCGGGCCCGGCGGCGGAGGCGTCGGTGAGGGCCTCGGCCATGAGCTCGGCCAGGTCGGTCTCACGCAGCTGCGGGGGCCGGCCCTCGTCCAGGCGGGCGAGCAGCAGCAGGTCCTCCACCAGGGCGGTCATCCGCAGGGTCTGCTGCTCGACCCGGGTCAGGGACGCCCGGCCGTTGTCCGTGAGAGGCTCGGTCAGCCGGAGCATGTCGGTGTAGCCGCGCACCGCGGCCAGGGGGGTGCGCAGCTCGTGGGAGGCGTCGGCGACGAACCGGCGCAGCCGGGTCTCGGAGCGCTGGCGGGCGGCCAGGGCGGAGTCGACGTTGTCCAGCAGGCTGTTCAGGGCGTGGCCGACCTCCCCGACCTCGGTGCCGGGCTCGGCCAGGCCCCGCGGCACCTGCTGGTCGGCCAGCGACACCTCCCCGGAGGCCAGGGGCAGGCGGGCGACGCGGGCGGCCGCGGCCGAGACCTGCTCCAGCGGCCGCAGCGACCGGCGCACCACCACCGTGCCGGCCACCGCCGTGGTCAGCAGCGCCAGGACGCTGCCGCCGGCCATGGTGGCCACCAGCTCTCCGACGGTCTCGTCCACGGACGCGGTGGGCAGCCCGACCACGAGCACCTGCTCGGTGCCCCTGCGGGTCCGGGCGACCGACTCCACCCGGTACTCGCCCACCGACAGCTCCACCGTGGTCAGCCGGCCCTGCTCCGTGCCCACGGAGCGGGCCCGGTCCCCGAAGCCGCGCTCGTCCGGGGTCTCGGCCTCGAAGGCGCCCGCCGTGCGCAGGGCCTCGACGTCCGCCTCGGGCAGCGGCTCGGCCTCCCCGGACTCGGCCCGGTAGGACGCCGCGCTCAGCTCGCCCTCCTGGGCGGCCACCACCAGCACGCCCACCGGCTGACCGGGGGCGTCGAGCGGATCCCGGTCCTGGGGCCCGTCGGGGCGGGTGAAGGTGATCGCGCGGCCGGTGGCCTGGCGCAGGGACCCGTCGAGCCGTTCGGCGAGGTCCTGGCGGGTCAGCTCCACGATGGTCGCGCCGAGCACGAGCAGCACCACCGCCAGGATCGTCAGGACGCCGGCGATCAGCCGGGTGGCCAGGCGGCGGCGGGGGGCCGGTGCGGTGCGGTGGCCGGCCGCCATCAGGGGGCGGGCTTGATGACGTAGCCGGCCCCGCGCACGGTGTGGATCATCGGGGCCCGGCCGGCGTCGATCCGCTTGCGCAGATAGGAGATGTAGAGCTCCACGATGTTGGCCTGCCCCGAGAAGTCGTAGTGCCACACCGCGTCCAGGATCTGCGCCTTGGACAGCACCCGGCGCGGGTTCTCCATCAGGTAGCGCAGCAGCTCGAACTGCGTGGCCGTCAGCTCGACCGGCGCGCCGGCCCGGGTGACCTCGCGGCTGTCGATGTTCAGCACGAGGTCGCCCACCACCAGGGTGGCGCTGTCCTGGGCGGCGGCGCCGGAGCGCTGGACCAGCCGGTGCAGCCGGATCAGCACCTCCTCGATCGAGAAGGGCTTGGTCACGTAGTCGTCCCCGCCCGAGGCCAGCCCCTCGATCCGGTCCTCGACGCTGTCCTTGGCCGTGAGGAACAGCACCGGCACCTCCGGGAAGGACTGGCGGATCCTCGACAGGACCTGCAGCCCGTCGAGTCCCGGCAGCATCCGGTCCAGCACCAGCACGTCCGGGGCGAACTCCCGGGCCTGGGTCACGGCGTCGTAGCCCTCGTGGGAGATCCTCGCCTCCCAGCCGCACATGCCCACGCCCATGGCCACGAGGTCGGCCAGGGCGGGCTCGTCGTCCACGACCAGGGCGCGGATGGGCGAGCCGTCCGGGTGGGTCAGGCGGGGCAGGACCTCGGTGAGGACGGTGAAGCTGGAGGCGTAGGACATGGCGGGCTCCCGGTTCCGGGCGGACGGCGGTGACGGTCCCACTCTGCGCCACCAGCGTAGGCGCAGCTCCTGTGCAAGCTGTGTCTCAGCTGTGTCGTGGTGCGCCCGGCCCCGGTCGATCCAGGGACGGGAGGCACGGGCTTCCGAGGGCGGAGCGCGGGGCTCAGCCCGCCGGGAGCGACTGCTGCCGGCGCCGCTGGACGGCGTAGGAGAGGATGAGCAGCCCGGCCAGGGCCAGGCCCACGCCCACCCCGGCCGGGCGCGGTAGCCCCACCCGGCGGAGATCACGGCCCCGCCGAGGAAGGCGCCCACGGCGTTGGCCAGGTTGAAGGCCGCGTGGTTCATGGCGGCGGTGAGGGAGGGGGCGTCCTTGGCCTCGCGCAGCAGGCGCACCTGCAGGGAGGTCGTGAAGATCGAGCCCATGATGCCGATCCACAGCGCGCCGATCACGGCCGCCGCCGGGACGTGGACGAACAGCGCGAAGAAGGCCAGGGCGAGCCCCGAGACGGCGCCGGCGCCCAGGGCGGTCCTCTCGATCGAGCGGTCCACCAGCGGGCCGGCCAGCAGGGAGCCCACGGTCATGCCCACGCCGAACACGGCCAGCACCCACGGGACGGTGCCGATGTCCAGGCCGGAGAGCTCGGTGAGGGTGGGGGAGATGTAGGTGTAGACCGCGAACATCCCGCCGAAGCCCACGGAGCCGGCCAGCAGCGTCAGGGCCACCTGCGGGCGGGCCAGGGCCCGGATCTCCTGGGCCGGGGAGGCCATGCCCTCGTTGCGCGTGCGCGGGACCCAGAGGGCCAGCGCCGCCACGGTCAGGGCGCCCAGCAGCACCACCAGCAGATAGGCGGAGCGCCAGCCCAGGGCCCCTCCGAGGGCCGCCGCGAACGGCACGCCCACGATGTTGGCGATCGTCAGTCCGAGCATCACCCGGGCCACCGCGGTGCCGCGCCGATCGCGCGCCACCAGGGAGGAGGCCACCACCGCGGCCACCCCGAAGTAGGCCCCGTGCGGCAGCCCGGAGAGGAACCGGGCCACGAACAGCCACTCGAGGGAGGGCGCGGCCGCGGAGAGCCCGTTGCCCACGACGAACGTGAGCATCAGCCCCAGCAGCAGCGTCTTGCGCTCCACCCGGGCGGCGAGCGCCGTGATCAGCGGTGCGCCCACCACCACGCCCAGCGCGTAGAGGGAGATGGACTGGCCCACGGCCGGGATCGAGGCGCCGAGGTCCTCGGCGATGAAGGGCAGCAGGCCCATCGAGGCGAACTCGGTGGTGCCCACGCCGAATCCGCCCATGGCCAGGGCGAAGAGCGCGAGGCGGGTGCCGGCGGGACCGGGGGCGTTGACCACCTGGAGCAGAGCGGTGCGGGGTGCGGACACGGAGGGACCTTCCGGAGGGCGGCGGTTCGGGCGACGAGCGCGTCATCGAGCCCGCGACGGAGTGGCGGAACTCTCGATGCTACGCGTGCGTCCCCGGGGCCTCCCAGGGCTTCCGGTGTGATCTTCGTCAGTCCGCCCGGCGGCGGGTGCTCAGCGGAAGGCCGCGTGCCCGGTCAGGTGCTGGCCCAGGATCAGGGTGTGCACCTCGTCGGTGCCCTCGTAGGTGCGCACGGACTCCAGGTTGTTGGCGTGCCGCAGCGGGGAGTGGTCGAGGGTGACCCCGTTGCCGCCCAGCATCGTCCGGGCCTCCCGGCACACCTCGATCGCCACCCGGCAGTTGTTGAGCTTGCCCGCGGAGATCATGTGGTTCTCCAGCCGGCCCTCGTCCTTGAGCCGTCCGATGCGCAGGGCCAGCAGCTGTCCCTTCTGGATCTCCAGGGCCATGTTCACCAGCTTCTGCTGGGAGAGCTGGTAGGCCGCCAGGGGCTTGTCGAACTGGATGCGCTGCTGCGCGTAGGCCAGGGCGGCCTCGAAGCTGTCGCGCGCGGCGCCCAGGGCGCCCCACACGATGCCGTAGCGGGCCTCGTTGAGGCAGGAGAAGGGGCCCCGCAGCCCGGGGTTCTCCGGCAGGAGCGCGTCGGCCGGGAGCCGCACGTCCTCGAGGGTGATGTCGCACTGGATGGAGGCGCGCATCGACAGCTTCGGCTCGATCGGGACGGCCGTGAACCCGGGGGTGCCGGTGGGCACCAGGAAGCCCCGGACCCGCGCCTTCCCGCTCTCGTCCACGGCCTTGGCCCAGATCACGGCCACGTGGGCGATGGAGGCCAGGCCGATCCAGCGCTTGGCGCCGTTGAGCACCCACTCGTCGCCCTCGCGCACCGCGGTGGTCGCCATCGTGGAGGGGTCGGAGCCGGCGGTGGGCTCGGTGAGCCCGAAGCAGCCGATGATCTCGCCGGCGGCCATGCCGGGCAGCCAGCGCTGCTTCTGCTCCTCGGAGCCGTGCTTGGCGATCGCGGACATCGCGAGCGAGCCCTGCACGGAGACGAACGTGCGCAGCCCGGAGTCCCCGGCCTCGAGCTCCTGCATCGCGATGCCGTACTGCACCGCGGACCTCCCCGCGCACCCGTAGCCCTGGATGTGCATGCCCAGCAGACCCAGCTGCGCCATCTCGGGCACGATCTCCTGCGGGAAGACGGCGTCGGCGTACCACCCGGCGATGTTCGGGCGGATCCGGCGGTCCACGAACTCGCGGACGCTGTCGCGGGTCTCGAGCTCCTCGGGGCCGAGGTCCGCGTCGACGTTGAGCAGATCGGTCGCGGCGGCGGTCATGGGTCCTCCTGGGGTGCGGGTGTGCGGCGGGTGCCTCTGTCGAGGATGTCGTACGTGTGACGGGGGCAACACCCACTTCCCGATATTTCCTTCATAGGTATCACTTGGGCACGGATTAGGTATTTGAGGTTTCACAGTGGGTCTGCAAATGTGATGTGCACTACACCCCGACGTTCGGAGGACCCCCGTGCCGGAGCCGCACTCCACCGCCCTCGAGGCCCCGCCGCAGGTGCGCGTCGAGCGTGCCGGCGCCGTGGCCGTCGTGACCCTGGACGACGAGCGCCGCCGCAACGTGCTCGGTGCCGAGCTGCGCGACCGGCTGCGCGCCGTCCTGGCGGAGCTCGCGGTGGACCCCGCGGTGGGCGCCGTGGTGCTCACCGGCGCGGGCGGCTGCTTCAGCGGCGGCGGGGACCTCGCCTCGATGCCCCCGGCCGGCCCCGCGGAGGCGGCCGGCCGGATGGCGGAGATCGCGGGCCTCGTGCGGCAGCTGGCCGCGCTGGACAAGCCCGTCGTCGCCGCGGTGAGCGGACCCGCCGCCGGTGTGGCCGTCGGCCTCGTGTGCCTCTGCGACGTCGTGGTGGCCGGGGAGTCCGCCCGGTTCCTGTTCCCCTTCACCCGCCTCGGGCTGGTTCCCGACGGGGGCCTGGTGCACTCGCTGGCCCAGCGCGTGGGTCCCGGGCGGGCCCGGGCGGTCCTGCTCGAGGGCGCGCCGGTGGGTGCGCGGGACGCCCTGGCCGCCGGGCTCGCCGACCGCGTGGTGGCGGATCCCGGCGTGCTGGACGCCGCGATCGCCGCCGCACAGGACCTCGCGCAGCGGGCGCCGCTGGCGGTCGCCGCGCTCAAGCGGGGCCTGCGGGAGTCCTCCGGCTCCCTCGGGGCGGCCCTCGCCTTCGAGCGGGAGCACCAGCCCGCGCTCTTCGGGACCGCCGACTTCCGGGAGGGCAAGCAGGCCTTCCTCGAGCGGCGCGAGCCCTCCTTCTCCGGGCGCTGAGCGCCCCCACCGCACGACGAAAGGCCGTCATGAGGACAACGAGAACACGGTTCGCCGCCCTGGGCGCCGTCGCCCTGCTGGGCCTGACCGGCTGCGGCGCCGCCGTCGGGGAGGAGCCGGTGGGCCCCAACGGGCTGCCGCAGCAGCTGGTGTGGTCCACCTACAACGTGGGCACCGGCACGTACAACGACCTCGCGGCGATCGCGAACACGCTCACCAACGAGGAGGGCGTGCAGGTGCGCCTGATGACCGCGGACACCGGCATCGGCCGGCTGGCCCCGCTGGTCAACGGCACCGTGGACTACTCCCGGGCCGGGGACGAGTACTACTACGCCTTCGAGGGCGACTACGAGTACGCCAGCCCGGAGTGGGGGCCCCAGGACCTCCGGATGGTGTGGGCGCCGCTGGGCAACTACGGCCTGCTGGTGCGCGAGGACAGCGGGATCGACTCCTTCGCCGACCTGGAGGGCAAGCGGTTCCCGGAGCTGACCGCCAACACCTCGATCAACAACAAGATGGAGGCTTCCTCAACTACGGCGGCCTGACCGGGAGGACGTGCAGAAGGTCCCCGTCTCCTACGGCGAGCAGATCGCCGCTCTGGAGGCCGGGCAGATCGACGCCCTGTACCAGAACGTGGTGGGCTCCAACATCGACGAGCTCGCCTCCACGCACGACGTGAAGTGGCTGGGCTTCGACGACCCGGACCCGGCCCGCTACGAGACCTGGGAGGAGCTCATGCCCATGGTCTCGGTCGGCGAGGTCACCGACGGCGCCGGGATGGAGAAGGGGGAGAGCGCCCGCGTGCTCGAGTACACGATCCCGCTCACCACCCTGGCCTCCCGGGACGCCGACGAGGTCTACCACCTCGTGAAGTCGATGGTGGAGCACTACGAGCGCTACGGGACCACCACCCCGGACACCCACCGGTTCTCCTTCGACGCCGTCCTGAAGGAGCCTCTCGTGGTCCCGTTCCACGAGGGCACCGTGCGCTACTTCGAGGAGCGCGGCGTGTGGACCGAGGAGCTCGAGCGGAAGAACCAGGAGCTCGTCGAGCGCGGCGAGCGGATGCGGGAGGGGTGGCCCGGCGTCGTCGAGTCCTCCTCGGAGGAGACGCTCGCGCAGGACTGGGCGGAGTGGAAGAAGACCGAGCTGGACACCGAGCCGACCGAGGGGACCGACGATGAGAACTGACACCCGGGTGACGACCCCGTGGCGGGCCGCCGTGATCGTGCTGACCGTCCTGGGCGTGCTGCTGGCCATGAACCAGGTCTTCTTCTGGAACGTGGGCGGGCTGTCCCTGCTCACCAACTCCTACCTCTATCTGATCCTGGCCGCCTTCCTGCCGGTCGTGTTCATCGTCAACCCGCTGCGCAAGGTGCCCCTGGCCGCGAAGGTCGGGGCCGGCCGGGACGACGACGACGCACCCGTGCCGCACGAGTCCCCGGTCCGCTGGTACGACGTGCTGCTCATGGTGGTCGCGGCGGCGGTGTGCGTGTACTTCGCGGTCAACGGCACCCGGATCAAGAACTTCGGCTGGGAGTTCATGGCGCCGACCACGGCCACGGTGGCAGCCTTCGTGCTGTGGCTCGTGGTCCTGGAGGCCCTGCGCCGCACCGGCGGGACGGTGGTCACCGTGATCGCCCTGCTCTTCTCGCTCTATCCGCTGGTCGCCGAGAACCTGCCGATCGGGGTGCTGCAGGGCGTGACCTACGACCTGCCCACGCTGGCGCAGGTGCACATCATGGGCGCCGAGGGCGTGCTGGGCCTGCCGATCCAGACCGCGGCGACCATCCTCGTGGGCTTCCTGGTCTTCGGCGTGGCCCTGCAGCACACCGGCGGCGCGGACTTCTTCCACAACCTGTCGATGTCGATCTTCGGCCGCTACCGCGGCGGCTCCGCCAAGGTGTCCGTGGCCAGCAGCGCCGCGATGGGCATGATGAGCGGCAGCGCGGTGTCCAACGTGCTGACCACCGGGCCCATGACCATCCCGGCCATGAAGCGCTCCGGGTTCAGCCCCACCTACGCCGGCGGGATCGAGGCCACGGCCTCCTCCGGCGGGTCCATCACCCCGCCGATCATGGGCACCGCGGCCTTCCTGATGGTCTCCTTCGTGGGGGTGCCCTACACGGAGATCCTGGTGGCCGCCACCATCCCCGCCGTCCTGTACTTCCTGGGCATCTACCTGCAGGTCGACGGGTACGCGGCCCGCAAGGGGCTGAAGGGCGTGCCCGTGAGCATGCTGCCCCGGACCCTCGCCACCCTGGTGCAGGGCTGGCCCTACGTCCTGGCGCTGGCCCTGCTCACCGGGATGCTGTTCCTCACCGGCTCCGAGGCGCAGGTGCCCTACTGGGTGATCCTGGTGCTGCTCGTGGTGGCCGTCCTGCGCCCGGGCCAGACGTTCGGCCTGCGGGAGTTCACCGACTTCCTGGTCGACTCCGGCCGGACGCTGGGCAACATCATCGGGATCATCGCCGGAGTGGGCCTGATCGTCGGCGGGCTCACCGCTACCGGCGTGAGCCTGTCCCTGGCCCGCGAGCTGGTCTCGCTGGTCGGCGACAACGTGATGCTCATCCTCATCGCCGGCGCGGTCACCTGCTTCGTCCTCGGGATGGGCATGACGATCTCCGCCGCCTACGTGTTCCTGGCGATCGTCATGGTCCCGGCGGTGATCGACCTCGGGGTGAACCCGCTCGCGGCGCACCTGTTCGTCATCTACTGGGCGTCCGTCTCCTACATCACCCCGCCCGTGGGCCTGGCCGCCTTCGCCGCGGCGGGCCTGGCCAAGGCCCCCGCCATGGCCACCAGCGTGGCGGCCATGAAGCTGGGCGCGGTGAAGTACATCGTCCCGTTCGGCTTCGCCCTCAACCCGGCGCTGGTCGCCCAGGACTCGCCCGGGCGAATCCTGCTGGCCTTCGCGCTGAGCTTCGTGGGCGTCTACGCCCTGGCCTCGGCGATCGAGGGCTGGACGGTCGGCTTCGACCGCCGGATGCCCGCGCTGTTCCGGGTCGCCGCGGCCGTCGGCGGGTTCCTGCTCTTCCTGCCCACCCCGCTCACCGCCGTCGTCGGCCTGGCCCTCGTGGCCGGGAGCGTGCTGCTGACCTTCCTCACCGTGAGGACCGGGCCCACCGACGACGACGCCCCTGCGGCCCGGGCCGATGCGCCCGCGACCGCGAACGCCTGACCGGAAGGACCAGCCATGAGCGAGACCACCACGGACACGACCACCGGCACGGACGCGGACACCACCACCGGCACGGACGCCGGCACGACCACCGGCGCCGACCCAGCCGCGGACACCACCACCGGCACGACCACCGGCGCCGACCCGGCCGCGGACACCACCACGGGCACCGGAGCGGACACCAGCACCGGCACGGACGCCGGCATCGAGACGGGGACGGGCACCGTCGTCGTCGAGCTGCGGGGCCGCGTCGCCGTCGTCACCGTGACCCGGCCCGACGTGCGCAACGCCCTGAACCTCGGGGTGCTGGACGGGATCGAGGCCGCCCTCGACGCGTGCGAGCGGCGGGCCGACGTCGACGCGGTCGTCTTCACCGGCGCGGGGGAGAAGTCCTTCGTGGCCGGCGCGGACATCTCCCAGCTGGTCGGCTACACGCTGCAGGACGGGCTGCGGGCCCGGATGCAGCGCCTCTGGGACCGGATCCAGGACCTCGAGCTGCCCACGATCGCCGCCGTCAACGGCGTGGCCCTGGGCGGGGGCAACGAGCTGGCGATGTCCTGCGACATCCGGATCGCCGCCGACCGCGCCCGGTTCGGGCTGCCCGAGGCCGGCCTCGGCATCCTCCCGGGCGCCGGAGGCACCCAGCGGCTCTCCCGGCTCGTGGGCCTGGGCCGGGCCCAGGAGATGATCCTCACCGGCCGGATCATCGACGCCGAGGAGGCCCTGCGGATCGGCCTGGTCACCAGCGTGGTGCCCCCCGAGGAGCTGCTCGACGCCGCGCTCGGCACCGCGGGCACGATCCTGGCCAAGGGGCCGCTGGCCGTGCGCCTGGCCAAGCTCGTGGTGCGCGGCGGCGCCGAGACGGACCAGCGCACCGGGCTGCTGCTGGAGCGCCTGGCCCAGTCCCTGCTCTACGCCGCCGACGAGAAGGCCGAGGGCGCGAGCGCCTTCCTGGAGAAGCGGCCCGCGCGCTTCCGCGACGCCTGAGACACCCCACGGCCGGCACCACGGCCGAACCCACCGACCACGATCCACCACCCGAGGCCCCGCGCGGCCTCTCGAAGGAGCCACCATGAACCCCCAGCCGAGCATCGACGCCGTCCACGACGTCCTCGTGGTGGGATCCGGGGCCATGGGCACCCAGATCGGGGCGGTCTTCGCCCTGGCCGGCTATCCCGTCACCACCAGCGACCTCGACCCCGCCGCCCTCGAGCGGTCCCGGGACGAGGTGCACCGCCGCCTCGACCGGCTCGCCGAGAAGGGCCGCCGCAGCCGCGAGGAGGTCGACGCCGCCCTGGCCCGGATGGCCTACACCACCGACTCACTGGAGGCCGCCCGCACCGCCGACTTCGTGCTCGAGGCCGCCGTGGAGCGGCTGGACATCAAGCGGCAGCTCTTCGCCGACCTGGACGAGGCCGCCCCCGAGCACGCGATCCTGGCGACCAACTCCTCCACCATCCCCTCCTCCCTGCTGATGGACGCCACCGGGCGCGGGGACCGGGTGTGCAACATGCACTTCTTCAACCCGGCGCTGGTCATGGCCTGCGTCGAGGTGGTGCGCAACCCGCTGACCTCGGACGCGACCGTGGAGACCACCCTCGAACTGGCCCGCCGGCTCGGCAAGCAGCCGGTGCGGCTCAACCAGGAGGTGCCCGGCTTCGTGGCCAACCGCCTGCTGGGGGCCCTGCGGGACGAGGCGCTGCGGCTGGAGGCCGACGGCGTGGCCAGCTTCGAGGACATCGACGTGGCCGCTCGCACCGCCCTGGGCCACCCGATGGGCCCCTTCGAGCTCATGGACCTGGTGGGCATCGACGTGTCCTACCTGATCCGCCTGTCCGAGCACGAGCAGAGCGGGGACCCCGCGGACCTGCCGCACCCCTCCGTGCAGAAGCTCTACGAGCAGGGCCGCTACGGCCGCAAGACCGGCCGCGGCTGGTACGAGTACGCCGGCTGAGCGCCACCCGCGCGCCGCACCCACCGAACCACGAGGAGAGACGACATGAGCCAGTTCGAGGACCTGCGCGTCCTGCAGGAGACCTTCGGCCGCCCCGGCACCGGCCCGCTCGCCGGGGTGGTGGTCGCGGACCTCAGCCGGGTGCTCGCCGGGCCCTACTGCACCATGCTCCTGGCGGACATGGGCGCCACCGTGATCAAGGTGGAGTCCACCGCCGGGGACGACGCCCGTGCGTGGGTGCCGCCGCACCGGGACGGGGAGAGCACCTTCTTCCTCTCGGTCAACCGGAACAAGCACTCGATCGCCCTGGACTTCGCCGACCCGGAGCAGCTCCAGGTCGTGGAGCAGATCGTCGCCCGGGCGGACATCCTCGTGGAGAACTTCAAGCCCGGCGGGCTGGCCCGCTACGGCCTCGACTACGAGAGCGTCAGCGCGTGGCGCCCGGACCTCGTCTACGCCTCGATCACCGGCTTCGGCACCGCCGGCGGCGCGGACCTGCCCGGCTACGACCTGCTGGCCCAGGCCCTCTCCGGGATGATGAGCCTCACCGGCAGCCAGGACGGTGAGCCGTACCGGGCCGGCGTGGCCCTGTTCGACGTCATCACGGGCCTGCACGCGGCCACCGGCATCCTGGGCGCCTTCCACGAGCGCCAGGCCTCCGGTGCGGGCCAGCACGTGGAGCTGAACCTGCTCACCTCGGCCCTGTCCGGGCTGGTCAACCAGTCCGCCGCCTACGTGGCCGGCGGCAGCGTGCCCACCCGGATGGGCAACGAGCACCCCAGCCTCTACCCCTACGAGCCGTTCCCCGCCCGGGACAAGGACATCGTCATCGCCGTGGGCAACAACGGGCAGTTCGCCCGGCTCTGCCGGTGCCTCGGGGCCCCGGAGCTGGCCGAGGACGAGCGGTTCCGCACGGTGTCCGCGCGCAACGCGAACCGGGTGGAGCTGCGCCGGCTGATGATCGAGCGGCTCGCTGCCCGGGACGCCGAGGACTGGTTCGAGCGGCTCAAGGCCGTGCAGGTGCCCTGCGCCCCGATCCTCGGGGTGGACGAGGGCGTCCGGTTCGCGGAGGGGCTCGGCCTGGACCCGGTGGTCCTCGCCGGGTCCGGGGACCGCGAGATCCCCACGGTCCGCCACCCGGTGGAGTTCAGCCGCACCCCGGTCGACTACACGCAGGCCCCGCCGCGGCTCGACGGCGACCGGGACCGGGTCCTGGCCTGGCTCGAGCGCGGGCGGCCCGCGGTCCGGGAGGCGTCATGAGCGCCGTGCACCGCACCGTGCTGCCCGTGCGCTGGTCCGACCAGGACCTCAACCGGCACGTCAACAACGCCCGCGTGGTGACCCTGATCGAGGAGGCCCGGCTCTCGGCCGTCGCCGCCTGGCTGGGGGAGGACGGCGTCCCGGACCCCGCCCGCCCCCGGGTGGTGGTGTCCCTGTCCCTGGACTACCTGCGGCCCATCGACCACGGCCCGGAGCTCACCGCCCACGTCTGGGTGGCCCGGCTCGGCCGCTCCTCCTACACCGTGGCCTACGAGCTGCGCCAGCACGGCCGGGCCGCGGCCCGGGCCCGCACCGTGCTCGTGCAGACGGACCCGGCCACCGGACGGTCCGTGCCGCTGCCGGAGGGGGTGCGCACGGTCCTGGAGGGCCTGGTCGTCCCGGACCCGGAGCAGGATTCGGAGCGGTCCTCCGGGGCGGACCCGGACCCGGAGCGCGGCCCAGCACCGTCCCCGGGATCGGAGCCGGCCCGGGAACCGGAGCAGCGGGCCGCAGCGGTCCGGGAGTCCGGGCCGGCCCCGGGGACGGGGCGCGGGCCGGCGCCGGATCCCGCCCCGGCGCCGGGCTCCGTGACCGCACGTGCATGAGCGCCGCGGCGGGGCCCGGACGGGGCGCGGGGCGGATCGCCTATCCGGCGCTGCTGGCCACCACCGCGCTGGGGACCATGTCCTCGAACGTCATCAACGCCCCGCTGTGGGTGATCCGCACGGATCTGGGCATGACGGCCCAGCAGTCCGTCCTGGCCGTGAGCGCCTTCACGATCGCCATGGCCACGGCGGTGCCGCTGGCCGGCTGGCTCGGCGACCGGCTCGGGGTGAAGGTCTTCCTCATCGCAGCGCTCGGGGTGATGGTGCTCGCGGAGCTCACGGCGGCCTCGGCCACCGGCCTGGAGACCCTGGTCTCCGCCCGCGCGGTGCAGGGCGCGGCGTGCAGCGCGATCCCGCCGTGCGTGCAGGCCGCCCTCGTCAGCACCTGGCCGGAGCGCACGGCGCAGACCATGGGCGCGTGGGCCTCGGCCATCGGCGTGGGCCAGGCCGTGGGGCCGCCCTTCGGCGGGCTCCTCACCGAGGCGCTGGGCTGGCGCTGGGTCTTCCTCGTGCACGCCGGCTGGTGCTCGTGCTGATGGCCCTGCTCGCGGCGTCCATGCCGAGGGTCGGGCGGCGCCGCCCGCCCATGCACGTGGCCGCGATGGCCTGGCTCGTGGTGGGCGGCGGCTCCACGGCCACCGCCGTGCTGCTGGCCGGGCAGACCGGCCCGTGGACCGCGGTGGCGCTGCTCGCGGCCTGCGCGGTGCTCGGCTGGTGGCTGTTCGCCCACCTCTCCCGGCGCCGGGCCCGCCGGTCGGCGGCGGACGGCACGGCGCCCCGGCCCCTGCTGGACCCCGCCCTGCTGCGGGACCCGGCCTACCTCACGGCCGCGGCCGGGGCGGGGCTGGCCATGGGGACCCTGGCGGTGGCCATCGTGGCCGTGCCGCTGTTCCTCGGCGCCGAGCTGCGGCTGGGCCCGGCGCAGATCGGCGTCGTGGTCTTCACGCTCGCGCTCGCGATGACGGCCACCGGCCCCGCCGCCGCGCGGATCGGCCGGCGGCTGGGCAGCCGGGTGCAGCTGGGCCGCGGCGTCGCGCTGGTCGTGCTGGCCGCCCCCGTGGTCACCGTGGCCATGGCGACCTCCGGACTGGGCGTGGCCCGCTGGGTGGTCGTGTCCCTGGTGGTGCTGGGCCTCGTGCTCGCCGGGATCGGCATCGCCCTCGCCCAGAGCGCGGCGGCCACGGAGCTCGTCCTCTCGCCCGCCGGCCGCTCCGGCGCCGCCGTGGGCATCCACAACATGATCCGCTTCCTCTCCATGGCCGCCGGCTACTCCGCGGTCTCCCTGGCCTGGGCCACCGGCGCCTCCCTGTTCGTCTTTCCCGCGCTCGCCGTGGCCGCCCTGGGCCTGCTCCTGCTGCTGCGGGTCACCCGGGGCCCTGAGCCGGCCCCGGCGCCCCCGCCCCTTCCCACCACCGCGGGTCCTGCGACCCGCCGACGAAAGGACCGACCATGACCACCACCTCCAGCGCTCCCTCGACCGCGTCCCCGGAGGCCGTTCCCGCCGGCACCGCGACCTCCGACTACTTCCGGCTCGACGACGACCTCAGCCCCGAGGAGATCGCCGTGCGCGACCGCGTGCGCGCCTTCGCCGAGCAGCAGGTGCTGCCCCTGATCAACGACTACTGGGAGCGTGCCGAGTTCCCGTGGGAGCTGCTGCCCGGCCTGGCCGAGCTGGGCATCATCGGCACCACCATCCAGGGCCACGGCTGCCCGGGGATGAGCCGGAAAGCCGCCGGGATGGTCGCCCGCGAGATGGCGCGGGTGGACGGCAGCATCAACACGTTCCTGGGCGTGCACGGCAACCTGTGCATGGGCGCGCTGAACATGCTCGGGTCCGAGGAGCAGAAGGACCGCTGGCTGCCGGCCATGGCCCGGCTGGAGAAGACCGGGGCGTTCGCCCTCACCGAGCCCGAGCACGGCTCCGACTCGGTGGCCCTGGAGACCACCGCCCGCCGGGACGGGGACTGCTGGGTGATCGACGGGCACAAGCGCTGGATCGGCAACGGGCACGCGGCCGACGTCGTCGTGCTGTTCGCGCGCAGCACCGAGGACGGGAAGGTCAACGCCTTCGTCGTCGAGAAGACCGACGCCGGCGAGCACCCGGCCGGCTACCGGCCCGAGGTCATCACCGGCAAGGTCGGCAAGCGGGCGATCCAGCAGGCCGACATCGTGCTGGAGGGCCTGCGGGTGCCCGCGGCCAACCGGCTGGAGCACTGCCGGTCCTTCAAGGACGTCTCCCGCGTGCTGCAGGCCACCCGCGGCGGCGCCGCCTGGGAGGCCGTGGGCCACGCGATGGCCGCGTTCGAGATCGCCGCCGACTACGCCTCCCGCCGCAAGCAGTTCGGCCACGCGATCGGCAGCTACCAGCTCGTGCAGTCCCGGCTGGCGAACATGCTCAGCGAGCTCACCGCCATGCAGCTGCTGTGCAACCGGATGGCCGAGCTCGCCGACCGGGGGCAGCTGTCCAACGCGCAGGCCTCGATGGTGAAGATGGCCACCGCGCAGAAGGGCAAGTGGATCTGCAACGAGGCCCGCGACCTGCTCGCCGGCAACGGGCTGCTGCTGGAGAACCACGTCGTCCGGCACATGACGGACATGGAGGTCGTCTCCACCTACGAGGGCACCGACTTCATCCAGGCGCTGCTCGTGGGCCGGGACATCACCGGGATCTCGGCCTTCAGCTGAGCCGCCCGGCACGGGGCCACGGTGCCGGAGTCCCCGGCGGCGCGGCCCCGTGCCGTGTCCCCCGGTGTCGTGTCCCCCGAGCGGGGGGGTCACGGCGCCGGGAGCGGGTCCTCCGGGACCGAGGAGTCGGCCGGTGCGGGGAACACCGTCTCGGAGATCTCGATGACCGACTGCAGGGCGGGATTGGCATCCCCTCGGCGCCAGATGAGCCGGACCTCCACGGGCTTCTGCTCCCGGGTCAGCGGCTTGTAGACCACACCCCGGGAGGGCACGTTGTCCCGCACGCTGGAGAGGATCAGGGAGATGCCCATCCCGGCGCCCACCAGCACCACCAGCGTCCAGGAGTCCGGGGCCACCTGCACGATCCGCGGGACGAAGCCGGCGTTCATCGCCAGGGTGTTCAGCCGGTTGGGCAGCGTGGCCCCGGCCCCTCCGGGCAGGACGATCCAGGCCTCCTCGGCCAGGTCCTCGACGTCGACGGTCTCGCGGTCGGCCAGCGGGTGGCTCTCCGGCAGCGCGATGAGCAGCTCCTCGAGGGCGACCAGCCGGGAGTCGACCTCCGCGGGCAGGAAGTCCCAGCGGCCGATCACCAGGTCGAGGGAGTCGTCCAGGACCTTCTGCAGGCCGAGGTGGGAGAACTGCGAGCTGTAGAGCTCCAGGCTGATCCCCGGGCGCAGCCGGCGGACCTGCCGCGCCAGCTCGCCCACCGCCTGGTTCACGGAGGCCCCGGCGAAGCCGAGCCGGGCCCGCCCGATCTCGCCCTGCTGGGACTTGCGGACCACGTCCTTGATCCGCCGGGCCAGCATGACCAGCTCCCGGGCCGGTTCGAGGAGGGCCTCGCCCTGGGGCGTGAGCGTCACGTGGCGGGTGCTGCGCTCGAACAGGGTGGCGCCCAGTTCGGCCTCCAGCTGCCGGATCAGCCGGCTCAGGGGTGGCTGCGCCATGTGCAGGCGCTGGGCCGCCCGGCCGAAGTGCAGCTCCTCGGCGACGGCGAGGAACGCCTGGGCCTTGTGGACTTCCATCCCGCCAGACTATGGCGTGCCGCGGAGGCGGAAGGGCCGCCTCCTCGTCGCAATCGTCATCTATGGGGCTTGTGCGCCGGTCCGTGGCATGCTTCGTCTCGTTATGGGCGCCGTCACGTCTCGGAAACGTCCCGTGCCCGGTGCAGTAACACGGCTTTCCTACAGTTCGGAGCAGCACCCGCCCCGCCCCCAAGGAGCACCCATGACCGAGCACGCCGGACCAGGACCCGCGCCCTCCCTGCCGCACGCGCGGCGGCGGGCGCTCCGCGTGGTGGGCGGCACCGCGGTGGAACCCGCCGGCACCGTGGAACCCGCCGGCACCGAGGAGGAGCGGGCGCGGGCCCGTGCCGCCGCCGCGCGCGCCGCGCACCCGTCCTCCGGGATCGGCGTGCCCGGGTTCCGGCGTCCCGAGCCTGCCGCCACGGTTCCCGGCGCCCCGGACGTCCCGCCCGCCCCCGCGCCGTACCCGGCGCAGGAGCACGAGGACATCCCCGCCCTCGACGGCGCCGGCCCGCACCTCGCCACGGGCCGGGCGTTCCTCGCCGCCGCCCGGCCCGGGGACGTGCTGCGGGTCGAGGTGCTGGGCCTGGCCGGCGGGAGCGCACCGCTGGAATCCGGATGCACCGCCTACCTGCCGGTCCGCACGCAGGGCACGGCCTTCTGTCCCCGAGAGCTCTGCCGGGCCCTGGGCTCGGCCGAGGGAGACCCGCAGGGCTCCTTCCGTCTCACCGTGTGCCCGGCCGGCACGCAGGACCTGCCCTCCGTGGCCCACCGGCACCCGTTCGCCGAGACCGACGAGCACTGGATCGTCGTCGGGCACTCGCGCGTCGAGGCGCCCGAGGAGCCGGCGGGTCAGGCCGGAGCCGGGGACGACGCGCGGTCCTTCTGCATGACCACGGCCATGCACCGGGCGGTGAGCGCCGGGGTGGAGTTCCTGCAGCGGGACCGCGGCCTGGACCGGCCGATCGCCCACGCCTACCTCTCGGCCACCGCCCAGTTCGCCGTCACCCGTCTGGGGGACGGCACGGTCGGCGCGCACGGACGGATCCGCAAGGCCGACTTCGCCTGAGACCGCCGGAACACGCGCCGATTCCTCGGCGTGTGCAGTTGCAATGGTCATATTGCGCATGCACTCACCACGACCGCGCCCGAGCCCCTACTGTGGGTGACGCAGGTCACGCGGGCGTCCGTGCGCGGTTCCGACGACGAGGTCGGGCTGCCTGCCGCCGGTCGGAGCACCACGGCCGGGGCGCCCGGTGACCTGTCCAACCCCCGCGCCGTCACGGTGCCGAAACACGGGGGCGCCGAACCCGTAACACCGTCTCCCTAAGGTCGTAGTCATTCGACGCACCCGCATCCGACCTCGGGAGACCACCCATGCGTGAGCACCTGGCACGACGAGCCGCCGACGAACTCCAGCGCGGCCTCGGGCGGCGCACCTTCTTCCGGGCGGCCGCCGGCGTGGCCGCCGCCGGCGCCGACGAACTCCAGCGCGGCCTCGGGCGGGTGCCCACCATCAGCACACCGGTGCTGCAGACCGGGACCTCCGTGGAGTTCTTCGGCCGTGTCGGCCCGCTCCGCTTCCCCTACGTCACGATCGTCTCCGCACAGGAACCGGGGCGGAAGCTGGCGCTCCGGACCACCCGGGGGATCGTGGATCTCCTGGCGGTCACCACGTGGGCGGCGGTGGACGGGGGCACCGAGGTGCGGACCACCGTCGACGGCCGGCTCACCGCGGCGAGGGCCGGCCTCGCCGCGTGGGCCGAGCGGATCGTGCGCCGCAACCTGGGCGCCGAGCTCGGGGACCTCAAACGGCTGCTGGAGACGGGGCAGTTCGAGTTCACCGTGCCGTCCCAGCTCACGGCGCACCCGCCCCGCTGCACGCTCGAGACCCCACCCGACTTCTTCTGAGCCCCGGCACGGCGCGCCCGCGGGCACCGTACGCTGGTGGCGGAACCTCCTTGACCCCTGCGCGCGCGCGGGACGAGTGTGGAACCACACGACAGCTATCGAAAGGTTTCTCCTATGGCCGAGAAGTACACCCTTCCCGATCTCCCCTACGACTACGCGGCGCTCGAGCCCCACATCTCCGCGAAGATCATGGAGCTGCACCACGACAAGCACCACGCCACCTACGTGGCCGGTGCGAACACGGCCCTCGAGAAGATGGCCGAGGCCCGCGCCAACGACGACGGCGCCGGTGCGGCGAAGCTGTCCAAGGACCTCCAGTTCAACCTCGGCGGCCACGTCAACCACTCGATCTTCTGGAACAACCTCTCCCCGGAGGGCGGCGACAAGCCGACCGGTGAGCTGGCCGCGGCGATCGACGACCACTTCGGGTCCTTCGACGCCTTCCGCGCCCACTTCACCTCCGCGGCGACCACGATCCAGGGCTCCGGCTGGGCGATCCTCGCCTTCGAGCCCATCGGCGGCAACCTCGTCATCGAGCAGATGTACGACCAGCAGAACGGCGTGCCCGTCGCCACGATCCCGCTGCTGCAGCTGGACATGTGGGAGCACGCCTTCTACCTCGACTACCAGAACGTCAAGGCCGACTACGTCAAGGCCTTCTGGAACATCGTGAACTGGGCCGACGTCCAGCAGCGCTTCGAGAAGGCGCGCACCGGAGGCACGTCGATCGTCTGATCCCCACCCCGCTCGGTCGGCGCGGAGCGCGCCGCCCACCGCGAGCAGGACCCCCGGACCGCACGGTCCGGGGGTCCTGTGCTGTCTGCGCGGCCCCGGCCGGGCCCACGGACCCCGGCCGGGCTCCGCCTCTCCCGCCGGAGGCGCGCCCCGCGGCCGGTCGTCCCCGGGCGCGGCCGCACGGCCGGGCATGTCGTCCCATGTCATGGCGGGGTCACAGGTCGATCACGGAACTCGATCCACCCCCGCCCATCCATTAGCGTTCGGAAAGGCGCCGGGGGAGCGGCGCCGGGGACCAGGGGAGACGGGGCGGCACATGCAGAAGGTCATCGCGGTACTGGCGGCCCTGGCGGGGGTGGCCCTCGGGGCGGCGGCGCCGCCGTGGGCGGACGCGGGACTGCGCGAGGACGGCACGGGGTTCGTGACCGGGAACGCCGTCCGGGCCGCGCTGGGCTGGGACGACGCGACCCTGCGGGCCGAAGCCCCGTCGCTGGAGTTCGTCGCCGAGTCCGAGTCGGTCACCGGCATCTCCTGGTCGTGCGTCCACACCGGGACGGCGGAGGTCGTCCCGCAGCGGACGGACCTGGTCGTCACCGAGTCCCGGGCGGTCACGAGCCGGCCGCAGACCACGTGGTGGGGGGCGGTCACCGGCTTCCGGCTGCAGGGCTTCGACGGCCGCGGCGCCTCGAGTGCCGTGCCCGAGGGGCCGGCTCCCGGCTCCTGTCCCACGGGTCCGTGGTCACCGGTCGAGGGCAGCACGCGGACCGTGGAGACGACCGGCGAACCGGTGCTCATGGTGCGCCACGACGGGGCGCAGCACCCGGTGCCGGTGGGCTCAGCCGCGGGCTCAGCCGTGCGGTGAGCCCAGTCGTCGCACGACGTCCCGCGTGGCCGCGACGATCCCGTCCACCTGCTCCGGCGTGATGTCGGCGGAGAGGGTGAAGCGCACCGCGGTGGTGGCGACCTCCGGCGGGTAGCCCATCGCCGTGAGCACGTGCGAGGGCGCGGTGTCCCCGGCCGAGCAGGCCGACCCCGAGGAGACGAGCAGCCCCCGCGACTCCAGGTCCACCAGGACCGTCTCGCCGTTGACCCCGGGGAAGCAGAAGGACGCGTGCCCGGGCAACCGGGACTCCGGGTGCTCCCGCGGGTCGGGGCCGGTCAGGAGGGCCGTGGGCACCTCGGCCAGGACCCCGGTGATCAGCCGGTCCCGCAGCCCGGCCAGGCGCACCGCCTTCGCCGGCCGCTCCTCGGCGGACAGCCGCAGGGCCGTGGCGAGACCGACGGCGCCCGCCACGTCGGAGGTGCCCGAACGCCGGCCGCGCTCGTGCCCGCCTCCGCTCATCAGAGGGCGCAGGGGCGTGCCCCGGCGCACGTAGAGCGCTCCGACGCCCTTCGGCGCCCCGATCTTGTGCCCCGCGAGGCTCAGCGCCGCCACGTCGAGCGCTTGTACGTCCAGCTCCAGCGACCCGGCCGCCTGGACCGCATCCGTATGGAACGGGACTCCCCGAGCCCGAGCCACCGCAGCCAGCTCGGCGACCGCCTGGACCGCACCCGTCTCGTTGTTCGCATGCATCACGGATACCACCGCCGTGCCCGGACGAACAGCCCCGGCCAGGTCGGCGGGGTCGACGAGGCCCTCGGCCGAGACGCCCAGCTCGGTCACCTCGAAGCCGTCCCAGCGGGCCAGGTCGCGCCCGGAGTCCAGCACGGCGTGGTGCTCCACGGCGCTCGTCACCACGTGGGTCGTCGAGGCGTCCCGGTCCCGGCGGGCCAGGGCGATGCCCTTGACCGCCAGGTTGTCCGCCTCGGTCCCCCCTGAGGTGAAGACCACCTCCGCGGGCCGGCAGTTGAGCACCTCGGCCACGGCCTGCCGAGCCGCGTCCAGCCCGGCCCGTGCCCGGCGGCCCACCTCGTGGTGGCTGGAGGCGTTGCCGAACTCCTGGGTGAGGTAGGGCCACATGGCCTCCAGGACCTCACGCCGCACGGGAGTGGTCGCGGCCGCGTCGAGGTACAGCACGGTCAGCCCTCCCGGACGTCCAGGACGACGTCGAGTCCCAGGTCCAGATTGCGGGCCGAGTGGGTGAGCGCGCCCACCGAGATGACGTCGACCCCGGTGGCGGCGATCTCCCCGACGGTCTCCAGACTCACCCCGCCGGAGGCTCCACCGTCGCGCGGCCGTCGATGATCGCCACGCCGCTCACGAGGTCGTCCACCGAGAAGTTGTCCAGCAGCACGGTGTCCGCGCCTCCGGCCAGTACGGCCTCGATCTGGTCCAGCCGGTCGACCTCGACCTCGAGGTGCACCGTGTGGGGCAGACGACGGCGCAGCTGCCGCAGCGCGCCGGTCAGGTCGGTCCCGTCGGCGGTGAGCAGCGCCAGGTGGTTGTCCTTGGCCATCACGGCGTCGGAGAGCGAGTGCCGGTGGTTGTGCCCGCCGCCGCTGCGCACGGCGTGCTTCTCCAGCGCCCGGAGCCCCGGGGTGGTCTTGCGGGTGTCCGCCACCCGGGTCCGGGTGATCGTGCCGGGCGGGAGGTTCGCCGCCTGCTCGACGCGGGAGACGGTCTCCTCGACGGCGGCGACGTAGCGGGCCGTCAGCGTGGCGATCCCGCACATCCGCTGGGTGAGGTTCAGGGCCACGCGCTCGCCGGTCAGCACGGACCGGGCGGGGCCGGCCACCACGGCCAGCGTGTCCCCCGCGGCGAAGGAGTCCCCGTCGGCGGGGATCAGCTCCACGGCCACGGCAGGGTCCACGGCGGCGAACGCCGCGGCGAAGACCTGGCCGCCGGAGAAGACGCCGTCCTCGCGCGCGACGAGCTCGGCCCGCGCGAGGGCGGTGGCGGGAATGAGCAGCTCGGACGTGATGTCGCCCCAGGGCGCGTCCTCGGCGAGGCCCCGTTCCACGACCTCGGTGATGGCGGCTCGGGTCAGCATGCGGAGATCCTCTCGAACATGTCGTTGTGCGTATATGAACTCGGAGTGGTCAGATGGCCGTTGCGGGGTGCCGACCGCGCCCGGCGCCAGAAGGTGCGCCCGGCGCGGGCGGGCTCGGGAACCGGGCAGTCCTCCCGGAAGTGGGCGCCCCGGGACTCGGTGCGGTGCAGGGCCGCGGCGGCCACGGCGCGTCCCACGGTGAGCAGGTTCCGGTCCTCGACCGCGGGGCGGGAGAGCGCGCCCGGCGGCCGGAGCGCGGCCAGCCGGTGGACCAGCGCCTCGAGGCCGGAGCCGTCCCGCAGGACGCCGGCGCCGGCCCACATCGCGGCCTGGAAGGCCTGCCGGTCGAACGGCACGCCCGCCCCGGCGGGGTCCGGCAGGGTCAGCACGCCACCGGGCGCGAGCCGGGCGGGGTGCCGCCGGACACCGCGGGTCGGAGCGGGATGCGTCCGGTCGGTGCCGTCGGCCCGGAGGTCCGCGGTCGCCGCGGCGCCCGCCCGGGTCGGGCGCGGCCGGGTCCAGTGCGGCCGACGGACGTCGTCGGGCCGCAGGTCCCCGGCCAGGGCCTCGGCGGTGCGGGCACCGAACACGGCGCCCTCCAGCAGCGAGTTGGAGGCCAGCCGGTTGGCGCCGTGCACGCCCGTGGCCGCGCACTCGCCCACGGCGTACAGGCCCGGGACGCTCGTGCGGCCGCGGTCGTCGGTCGCGATCCCGCCCATCAGGTAGTGCGCCGCCGGGGTGACGGGCACCGGTTCCCGGGACCAGTCCAGGCCGTGCGCCCGCACGGCGGCGTCGATCGTGGGGAAGCGGCGCGCCAGGTGCTCGGCGGTGTCCGGCTCCGCGTGCCCGGCGCCGGCCGGAGCGGTCATGGCGGTGCAGTCGAGCAGCACCGGCAGGCCTCCCTGGGCGAGCGACCGGCGGACGATCTCCCGGGCCACCACGTCCCGCGGGGCGAGCTCGGCGAGCGGGTGCGCGCCCTCCAGGAAGCGCCGTCCGGTGGCGTCCCGCAGCACCGCCCCTTCACCGCGCACGGCCTCGGAGACCAGGAAGCAACCGGGAGCGGCGAGGGCGGTGGGGTGGAACTGCACGAACTCGAGGTCCGCGACGACGGCTCCCGCGCGCAGGGCCGCGGCGATGCCGTCGCCCGTGGCCACCGCGGGATTGGTGGTGTGGGGATAGAGCTGCCCGGCACCGCCGGTGGCCAGCACCACGGCGTCCGCCCGCAGCTCGCGCAGCCGGTCGCCGTCGAGGACGAGCGCCCCCCGTACGCTCCCGTGGTGGTCCGCGACCAGGTCCACGAGCATCGTGTGCCGGAGGACGTCCAGGCGCCCGGAGGCCTCGGCGTCCAGCGTCGCCGCCACGAGGGCGCGCTGGATCTCCCGCCCGGTCGCGTCCCCGCCGGCGTGCAGGATGCGGGGCACGGAGTGGGCACCCTCGAGGCCCTCGACCCACGGGGAGTCCGGGCCGTCAGCGCGGTCGAACGCGACGCCGTGCTGCACCAGGGCGGTGACGGCGGCGGCCGAGTCCTGCACGAGCACGCGCACGGCGTCGTCGTCGCAGGTGCCGGCCCCGGCTCCGAGGGTGTCCCGGACGTGCAGGGCCACGGAGTCCCGGACCTGCCCGCCTGGCAGGTCCGCCGTCATGGCGGCGATGCCGCCCTGGGCTCGGACGGTGTTCGTCTCGTCCAGGACGTCCTTGCTCAGCAGCACCACGTCGAGCCCGCGGCCGGCGGCCGCGAGGGCGGTGGTGAGCCCGGCGATGCCGCTGCCCACCACGAGCACGCGCGGGAACGGGGGCGTGCTCACCGCGGAAGCGCCGCCAGCATGCGCTCGAGCGCCACCTCGGCGTCCCGAGCGGTCGCGGCGTCCACCGCGATCCGGTTGATCACCCGGCCGGCCACGAGCTCCTCGAGCACCCAGGCGAGATAGCCGGGGTGGATCCGGTACATCGTGGAGCACGGGCAGATCACCGGGTCCAGGCAGAAGATGGTGTGCTCGGGGTGCTCGTCGGCGAGCCGGTTGACCAGGTTGATCTCGGTGCCGATCGCGAAGGTGCTGCCGGGCTCGGCGGCCTCGACCGCCTTGCGGATGTGGTCCGTGGAGCCGGACTCGTCCGCGGCGTCGACCACGGGCATGGGGCACTCCGGGTGCACGATCACCCGCACGTCCGGGTGCTCGGCGCGGGCCTGCTCGATCTGGGCCACGGTGAAGCGGCGGTGCACCGAGCAGAAGCCGTGCCACAGGATGACCTTGGCGTCGGCCAGCTGGTCCGCGGTGCTGCCGCCCAGGTCGTGGCGGGGGTTCCACATCGGCATCTGCTCCAGCGGGATCCCCATGGCCTTGGCGGTGTTGCGGCCCAGGTGCTGGTCCGGGAAGAAGAGCACCCGCCGGCCGCGCTGGAACGCCCACTCCAGCACGGTGGCGGCGTTGGAGGAGGTGCAGACGATGCCGCCGTGGCGGCCGCAGAACGCCTTGAGCGCCGCGGACGAGTTCATGTAGGTCACCGGGATCACGCTCTGCCGACCGTCGTCGTCGGTCTCCCCGAGCACGTCCATGAGCTGCTCCCAGGCCTCCTCGACGGAGTCCTCGTCGGCCATGTCCGCCATGGAGCAGCCGGCGGCGAGGTTGGGCAGGATCACGGACTGGTGGTCGCCGGAGAGGATGTCGGCGGTCTCGGCCATGAAGTGCACGCCGCAGAAGACGATGGCCTCCGCCTCGGGGCGGCTGCGCGCGGCGCGGGCCAGCTGGAAGGAGTCGCCGAGGAAGTCGGCGTGCTTGACCACCTCGTCGCGCTGGTAGAAGTGGCCGAGCACCACCACGCGGTCGCCGAGGGTGGCCTTGGCGGCGGCGATGCGGCGGTCGAGCTCCTCCGCGGACGCCTGCTGGTACTCGGCGGGGATGACCGGCTGGGCGGGCGAGCCGGCGGGCACGGCGTCGTCCTGGGACGCGCCGGGGCCGTAGCCGGCCGAGACGGTGGGGGCGAAGTCCCACGGGCTCGTCCCGAGGGCGGTGCTGCACGTGCTCGGGGCCGGGGTGGCGCCGGGCAGGTTCGCGGGCTTCTCGGTCAGCAGGTCGATGCGGGTGGCGACGGAGGTCATGTCTGCTCCTGGGTGCTGCGGCCGGCCGGGGTGCGGTCGGCGAGGTCGAGGTCGGAGTCGTGGCGGTAGAGCCGGGGCGGGCGGTGCCGGGTGCCCTCCAGGCGGGTGCCGGTGTCGAGGACGGCGCCGGAGGCCAGCACCTGGCGCCGGAAGTTGGCGGGGTCCAGGACGGTGCCGAGGATGGCCTCGTGCACCTCCCGGAGCTCGGCGAGGGTGAACGTCTCGCCGAGGAACGAGTGGGCCACGCGGCTGTAGGTGATCTTGTTGCGCAGCCGGTAGATCGCGTAGTCCACGATGTCGCTGTGGTCGAAGGCCAGCGGCGGCAGGTCCGCCACGCGCATCCACGTGACGTTGAGGTCGACGTGCAGGTCGGCGGCCTGGTCGGCGCGGATCGAGGCCCAGTAGACGATCGAGACCACCCGTTCCTCGGCGCTGGCCGAGCGGGTGAGCCCGCCGAAGGCGTAGAGCTGCTCGAGGTAGCCCGGTTGCAGGCCGGTGGTGAGCTGCAGGGAGCGGGCGGCGGAGGCCTCGAGGTCCTCGTGCTCCTGGAGCGGTCCGCCGGGCAGGGCCCACATGCCCCGGAAGGGGTCACGGATGCGGCGGACCAGGGGCAGCCAGAGCTCCTTGCGGCCGTCGGGTCCGGTGTCCCGGGCGGCGAAGATGACGGTCGACACGGCCAGGGCCACGTTCTGCGCGGTCAACATCACCTCCAAGCACCTCGAACCTTCAGGTTGCAGTGACTATAACACCGTTCTGGTCAGTCTGACGTTAACGGAGCTGTGACCATATCGCTCCTGACCAGGCCGCATGCAAACGCGTCTTGATTGCCTCCACAGGGGTTGCTCGAGCACAGCGCGCGCGGTCTAGCATCTGACCCATCCGACCGGGGCGTCCGGCCACGGCACAGCGAAGCGGGGAATCCATGGTGCGGTCCTGTCCACTCCCGGCGGCAGCCGGCGGAGCCCTCCTCGTGGCCCTCGTCCTCACCGGCTGCGTCCCCGACGACGACGGCGCCGCGGCGTCGCCTTCCAGCCCGGCATCGGCAGGTGTCGCCGCGGAGGAGACGGGCGGTGGTTCGCCGCCACCGTCGTCCACGTCCGGCCCCGCCGACGCGTCCGCCGAGTACGTGCCCGCCTCGCTGGACGGGCCGGCGCAGAACGTGCCGAAACCGGTCATGCCCGAGCTCGCGCGGGAGGAGTCCCGGGAGGGGGCGCAGGCATTCCTCGACTACTGGTCCGACGCGATGTGGTACGCGAATCAAACCGGCGATACAACGTATGTGCGTGCCATAGTGAGTGAATCGTGTGAAGTGTGTATCGACCAGTTCAATGTAGTCGAAGATGTTTATGAGCAAGGGGCGTGGTTTGTCGGAGGCAGGGAAAGCATATTATTGCAGGAATCGGTTATCACACCAACGAGTGACGGAGTTTACAAGCCTATTGCTTTGTCTGATTCCGAAGGCATAAAGCTGGTTGAACAGGGGCGGGTGACTTATGAGGCTCAGCCGCGAACGGGGAAGGGAGATCCATTTCCGATCTACCTTGACTTCGACCAGGATGCTTGGATCTACATCACTGCGGCAAATATGCCCGGAGTAGGCGTGTCAGATGAATAGACCTTTTCATGTCTGGGTTCTCTTGATGGGCCTCATGTGTATTCCTGTCGATTTAGCCTCGGCGAACTCTGCACCTCCGTCAGAACTGGCAGATCGAGTATCTCGGGCAGGGAGCGGTCATTCCGTTCCCAGTCAGCGCGGCGTAGACCTGTCGAGGGAGACGACGGCTGTTGCGGACGGAAATAAGATGAAATTGGAAGTCAGAATCGAGGAGGGGCCCCCGGTTGTCGCCGACAGCAGCGAAGAGGCCGTAGTCGCAGTGGGAGCCGGCCCGGTCGCCTATGACCCCGACGAAGATCCTGCCTTCCAGAAAGCGCTCCGCCAGTACCTGAGCGACCAAGGGATCGACCGGCCGTTCAACCCGGACACGATCGCGCAGTCGAAGTCGCAGACGTTCGGCCTGCAGAACCCGTGCACCAACCGGAGGGGCGCGGTCCTCGACGACTGCCTCGCCGAGCGGGTCTGCACCACGGACGGGGGTGGCGAAGGCGTCTACATGAACGTCGTCGTGCGCCAGGGGGAGGGCCCCAGCACACCGTGGGGAGAGCCCATGTGCGTGGCGGCCGCCGAGGCGGAGGGCGACGAGGAGATCGTGGAGCTGCCGACCTTCACCCTGCAGGATTTCAGGACGCTCGCCGTCGCGCCTGCGGCCAGCGCGGTCCAGCCGGCGCCGGACACCTTGAAGGGCATGCACACCAATGTCTACGCGGAGGCCCAGGGCCAGCAGTTCGCGACCGAACTGGGTGGTTTCCCCGTGCAGGTGCGTGCCGTCCCGGTGCAGTACGCCTGGGACTACGGGGACGGGGGCGCGCTCGGGCCCACCGAGCTGAGCGGCGCCCCGCTCGAAGAGGGGGCGTGGGACGTCGAGACCGACACGAGCCACGTCTACACCGAGACCGGGGACTACGCGGTCACGCTGACCACCTGGTTCTACGGCGAGTACTCCGTGGCGGGTGGGCCGTGGTTGCCCGTGGCCGGGTTGAACGACGTCGCGAGCGCCCCCGTCCCGATCAGCGTCTGGCGCTCCACGGTGCGCAACTACGCGGACGACTGCCTGCAGAACCCGCAGGGCGCCGGCTGCTGATTCCAGATCCGAGACGGGTCGCCGCCCCACGGCCGGATCACCGCGGCCGTGGGGCGTCCGCTGCTAGGCCCGCGCGCGGAAGCGCTCGAGCAGGTCGAGGTCGATGCCCGCGTGCCGCCGCGCCAGGTGCCCGGCGGCATCGGCGTCACGGGCGGTGATCAGTGCCACCAGCTGTTCGTGGTCCTGCAGGGCGCGCTCTTCCATGTCGGCCTGGTCCTGAGGATCGCCCCACAGGTGCACCGGCGCCGAGAGGGCGAGCTGCTGCTCGGCCCGGAAGAGGATGTCGGCCAGCACCGGGTTGCCGGCGGCCTCTGCGATCGCGAGGTGGAGAGCGGCGTCGGCGGCCTGCTTGGCGCGCCCGGACGGTGCGGCGCGGAACTCCTCGAGCCGCTCGTGCAGCAGGTGCACGTGCTCCTCGGTGCGGTTCTCGGCAGCGGCGCGCACGATCGTGTCCTGGAGGCGGCACATCGCATCGGAGGCGTGCACCAGGTCCTGCCAGGACGTGCCCAGGACACGGACCGCGACGTCGCGGAACTGCTCGTGGGAGTTGCCGGTCTCGGCCACGAAGGAGCCACCCGTCCTGCCGAGACGCTTGATGAGCACGCCGGTCTCCTCGAGCTGGGCCATGGCCTCGCGGAGGGTGGCCCGGCTGACTCCGAGGGTCTGCGCCAGGTCACGCTCGGGGGGCAGCTTGGTGCCAGGAAGGTACTGGCCGACCGCGATGGCAGTGATCAGGCGCTCGCGGACCGCGTCCGCTTTGCACTGCGGGGCCAGTGGCCTGTCCAGGGGGCCGGGGGCGCCCGGGCTGGATCCGGTCATGCCACCTCTTTCAGGGCTCGATGCTCGACGGAACACAGATTTAACAAAAAGGTCTACTTTTCAGACCTTTTGGTGGCTACGATGACCGCAACGAAAGGAGGGACGCTGTGTCTGTTGTCACCTCACTGGACGTTCCGTTCACCGACGGGTCCACCTGGGTCCAGGTTACGACCCCGGATGCTCCCCGACCGGGGGCCCTCCCACTGGTCGTCCTGCATGGAGGGCCAGGCTTCTGTCACGACTACCTGCGCAGCCTCTCCGCGCTCGCGGACGAGACCGGCCGGACGGTTGTCCTGTACGACCAGTTCGGGTGCGGCCGATCCTCCCACCGCCCGGAAGCTTCCCCGGACTTCTGGACTCCCCAGCTGTTCGTGGACGAGTTCTTCACGGTGATCGATCATCTCGGTCTGGAGGCCTACCACGTGCTCGGGCAGTCCTGGGGCGGGATGCTCGGGGCCGAGATCGCCGTGCGTCGTCCCCAGGGCCTGGCAGGTCTCGCAATCTGCAACTCTCCGGCCTCCATGGAGCTGTGGGCGCAGGCGGCTGAGCGCCTGCGGGCCGACCTGCCCGACGACGTCCGCACTGCGCTGGAGTCCCACGAGGCGACCGGGGCCTTCGACCACCCTGACTATGTCACGGCCACCAAGGAGTACGACCGCCGCCACGTGCATCGGACGGCGGAGGTGCCCGAGGACTATCTGGACTCGGAGCGCCTCGTGGAGCAGGACCCGACCGTCTACCACACCATGAACGGCCCCAACGAGTTCCATGTCATCGGGACCCTGCGGAACTGGTCGATCATCGACCGTCTTGCTTCCGTCGACGCGCCCACTCTCGTGGTCGCCGGGGAGTTCGACGAGGCAGCTCCCGAGACGTGGGCACCGTTCGTCGAGCGCATCCCAGATGTTCGTTCGCACGTGTTCGCCGGGGCGAGCCACTGCACGCACCTCGAGCAACCACAGGAGTTCCGGGCGCTGATCGCCGAGTTCCTGAAGGAGCACGACGCGCCCCCGGAGTGATCCTCCGCCCGTTGCTCAGCGGTTCTCCGCACACCTCTTCCTGTTCTTCCTCGTACTCCTCCTCTGTTCTAGGAGCCTGCCGTGTCCGAACCCGTCATCTCCACCGCGCTCTCCTCGCAGCAGCAGCTCGAGCGCCTCGGCTACAAGCAGGAGCTCAGCCGCTCCGTCACCACCTTCGACCTCCTCGTCTACGGCCTGATCTTCATGGTTCCGATCGCTCCTTGGGCGATCTTCGGCACCGTCTACAACGAGGCCCAGGGCATGGTGCCGCTGGTCTACCTCGTCGGACTGGTCGCCATGATCTTCACGGCGCTGTCCTACGCCCAGATGGCCAAGGCCATCCCGCTCGCCGGATCCGTCTTCTCGTACGTCGGCAAGGGGATCCACCCCAACCTGGGCTTCTTCGCCGGCTGGCTCATGCTCCTGGACTACCTCCTGGTGCCCACGCTGCTGTACGTCTTCGCCGCGGAATCCATGATCGGCATCTTTCCCGGCAGCGAGCGCTGGATGTGGGCGCTGCTCTTCGTGGCCGTCAACGTGGTGATCAACATGTCGGGAGTCAGCTCACTGAAGTGGATGAACCGGGTCTTCCTCGTCATGGAGCTCGCCTTCATCGTGGCCTTCTTCGTGATCGGCATCCGTGCCCTGACCGACGGGGCGACTCCGGGCTCCTCGTTCAGCATCACGCCGCTGTGGGATCCCGCGACCGTCAGCGCACCGCTGCTGGCCACGGCCCTGTCGATCGCCGTGCTCAGTTTTCTCGGCTTCGACGGGATCTCCACCATGGCGGAGGAGTCCACCGGTGGACGCGGCTCCGCCGGCCGCGCCATGGTCCTCGCCCTGGTCATCGTCGCGACCCTGTTCATCACCCAGACCTGGCTGGCCAGCCTGCTCGCCGGGCCGTACCAGCCCATCCCCGAGGACCGGGTCGGCAACGCCTTCTTCGACATCATCGGCACCATCGCCTCCACCCCGGTGATGAACGCGTTCTTCGTCTGCAACGTCCTGGCGGTCGGCATCGCCAACGCCATGGCCGCCCAGGCCGCCACGAGCCGTCTGCTGTACTCGATGAGCCGCGACGGCCAGCTGCCGAAGTTCCTGCGGCACATCAACACCCGCAAGGTCCCCAGCTACGCGATCCTCTTCGTCGGCGGTCTCTCTGCCGTGCTCGTGCTGTTCTTCGTGGGCCAGATCAGCCTGATCTCCTCCATGGTGAACTTCGGCGCGCTCACCGGATTCCTGCTGCTCCACCTGTCCGTGGTCGTCTTCTGGATCGGCCGGCGGAAGTCCCGGAACTACCTCGTCCACCTGGCCTTCCCGGTGATCGGGTTCGCCATCATCGGCTACGTCCTGCTCAACGCGGAGACCCAGGCCAAGATCGCGGGGCTCGTGTGGATCGGGGTGGGCGCGCTCGTCTTCGCCTACTACCGCAGGACCGGGCGCAGCACCGAGCTCGCCGAGGACCACGAGGACATCACCGTGTCCAGCCACTGACGCCCACGACGACGACCCCTCAGCACGAAAGGCACCCTCTCATGGACCACTTCCTCAGCAAGGCGCACGGCCGAACCTCCTTCTCCGCCGAGCACGAACCGGTGCTGCGGGTCCGTCCGGGCACGGGCGAGGTGATCGGGTTCGAGACCAATGACGCCGAGTACGAGGAGATGGACCGGTTCAAGGACCTCGACAAGGTCACCACTCCGTTCAATCCCGTCACGGGCCCGGTCCACGTCGAAGGCGCGCAGCCCGGTGACGCGCTCGCCGTCACGGTGCACGGCATCGACTTCAAGGAGTACGGCTGGTCGGTGTCCATCCCGGGTTCCGGGGCGCTGACGGACGTGATGGGCGAGGAGATCTTCACCCGGAAGATCCCCATCGACGAGGCCGGTGCTCACCTGACGGACACGCACGTGGTTCCACTGGCTCCCATGATCGGCTGCATCGGCACCGCTCCCGCCACCGGGGGCAACGACACCGTGATGCCGTCCTACGCGGAGGGCGGGAACATCGACATCACGGACGTCGGGCCGGGATCGACCGTCTACCTGCCCGTGCGGGTGGAGGGGGCGTACCTGTTCGTCGGAGACCTCCACGCCGTGATGGCCCAGGGGGAGTCGACCTTCGTGGCCATCGAGACCGAGGGGGTGGCCAAGGTCAGCGTCGACGTGGTGAAGGACCTGCCGCTGCGCGCACCGCGGATCGAGACGGCGACCGAATGGATCTTCGTGGGCATCGGAGACACGGTGCAGGAGAGCATCAAGCGCGGTTACGAGGACGCGTTCTGCTTCCTCACACAGGAGCACGGCTTCAGCAAGGAGGACACGTACGTGCTCATGAGCGCCACTGTGCACTCCCAACTCGGTGGGCCCACGGGATCGCAGGACCCGGACCCGCTGCACCCCTTCCAGGCGATCGGCAGCGTGACCATCCACCGGGTGCCCAAGAGCATCCTCTGAGTTCCCACGGCGGGGCAGGGCGCCGGCTGCTGACCCACGCGGCGGCTGTTGGGCCGTCCGACCCGAGTGGCACGATCGGTGCACAGCGGTTCCCGGCCCCGCCGACGAACCGGTGATCGGCCCCCGGGCGGACGCCCGGGGGCCGCCACGGCGACGCAGTGGTGCCACGGGTGGCGAGGTCCAGTGACCGGCAGCCGCTCCAGCACTCCTGTGCCACAGGAGGAAAGGGGTGGGACGGTGGCGATCTCCGGTACCTGGGTGCTCCACTACAGCTGGGGCTGCACCGGGAACTACGGGCGGACGAGCCTGGACTTCCGAACCGAGGGCACCTTCTCGGGCGGCGGCTGCTCGGGTTCCTGGCGGCAGCTGGACGGGATCCTGCTGCTCCGCTTCACCGACGGGCCGGCCCAGTACGGCGGGACGGTCACCGGCCGTGTGGGCACGGGCGCCATGTCCACCCTCGACGGTTCGCTGAACGGCTGCTGGTACCTGATCGAGCAGGGCGCGGCGGAGCCGTCGGACCGCGGCGCCGAGCAGCCCGCCGACGTCGCCGGCCGGAGGGCCGAGCCCGGCGAGGCCGCACCCGGCGAGCTGGACGCCGCGGGGAACCGGATCTGATGCGCGAGCGTCGGGAGGAGAGCGCGATGCAGCACGCACACGGAGCCCTCTGCGGTGTCATTCCGCCGTTCGTGCACGAGCACATGGCCGAGCACGGTGACGAGCAGACCCGCAGGAACGCCTTGTCCGCCCTGTCCGTGGACACGACCGTCCGGGCCGAGCGGCTGATCACCGATCTGACCGCGGGCGGTGTCGTGGCGCGGGTGGCGGCCCACACGGGGCGCACGGTCCACACGGCCCGCAACACCGGGGAACTGCCGGGCACCCCGGTGCGCTCCGAGGGGGAGCCGCCCACCGGGGACCTCGCCGTCGACGAGGCGTACGACGGGCTGGGTGCCACGGTCGACCTGCTGCGCGAGGTCTTCGGGCGCCACTCGCTCGACGACGCCGGCATGCCGCTGCTCGCCACGGTCCACTACCGGGAGAGGTACAACAACGCGGCCTGGGACGGTCGGCAGATGATCTTCGGCGACGGGGACGGCCAGTACTTCAACCGCTTCACGGCCGCTGTGGACGTCATCGGCCACGAGCTGGGCCACGGTGTCACCACGCACGAGTCCGACCTCCTGTACATGCACCAGCCGGGCGCTCAACGAGCACTTCTCCGACGTCATCGGGGCCATGGTCAAGCAGTACGTCGCGGTGCCCCGGCAGACCGCCGCGGAGGCCGACTGGGTCATCGGGGCCGGGCTGTTCACGAGCGCCGTCAACGGCGTCGGCCTGCGCTCCATGAAGGCGCCCGGAACGGCGTTCGACGACGCGGTGCTCGGCAAGGACCCCCAGCCGGACCACATGTCCCGTTTCGTGGAGACGCTCAGCGACAACGGCGGCGTGCACATCAACTCGGGCATCCCCAACCGGGCCTTCTACCTGGCCGCGGCCGGGCTGGGCGGATACACCTGGGAGAAGGCCGGTCGCATCTGGTACGCCGCGATGCGGGACCTCGAGCTGCGGCGCCTGCGCCGGGTCGCCCGCTTCCAGGACTTCGCGCGGCTCACGATCAAGCACGCCGCCGCGCTGCACGGACCCGCCGAGCGGGCGGTGGTGGAGGGCGCCTGGCAGCAGGTCGGCATCGCGGCGGAGATCGCGCCCGCCGCGGAACCGGCCGCGGACGTGTGGGTGCTGCACTACAGCTGGGGCTGCACGGGCTCCTACGCACGCGCGTCCCTGGCGTTCCACGAGGACGGCTCCTTCAGCGGTGATCTCACGGGCAGATGGCACCAGCAGGACGGCACGCTGCTGCTGCGCTTCGACGACGGTCCGGCCCAGTACGCCGGCACCCTGGCCGGTGACGCCGCCACCGGTGCCATGTCCACCTTCACGGGGGCGGACGGGTGCTGGCACCTGACCCGGCAGGGTGCCGCGAGTAGACTCGGGAAGTGATCCGGCCCGCGCTCGCCGGCCTTCCACGGGGAGGCGCCGGGCCCCATCCGCGTCCGAGGAAGGGACGGTGCCCTCCATGGCGAGAGTGCGCTACCACGTGGAAGGCGGCATCGCCTACTTCCCGGGCCTGGCCGCGGAGCGGGCCTTCGAGACGGAAGCCCTGCCCCCGGCCCGGCGCGACGAGCTGCTCGGCCTCTTCGACACCGTCTGCACGCACCGGCTGTCGTCGGCCGGCCCGACCATCCCGGACGGCGCGGCCGACCAGCAGACCTATGTCATCGAGATCCAGGAGGACTCCGGGGTGCGACGCCTCGTGGTGGGCGAGTTCGACCAGGACCCCGTGGCCCGGGAGCTCCTGGCGCGGCTGCGCGACTGCGCCGACCAGTGCGAGGCCGGCGGCGAGCAGTGAGGCGGTCCCGGACGGCCCGGCGCACCAGCGTGTGCACCACCTCCGGACACCACTGCTGCGCCAGGCAGCCGCCCATGCAGTAGAACGGGGTCATGACTTCCTTGGACCTGCCCCCTGACCTCGTCGACGACCTCGGCGTCGGCCGCGCGCGCCCGCTCGGCGGCGGCGACACCGCCGCCGCGTTCCGCCTCGAGACGGCCCGCGGTCCCCTGTTCGCGAAGACGATGGCGGACCCGCCCGCCGGGATGATGGCGGTGGAGGTCGCCGGGCTGCAGGCCCTGCGGGAGCACGCACCGGAGTCCCTCGGGGTGCCGGAGGTGGTGCGCTGGTCGGAGGACGGCATCGTCCTCGAGTGGATCGAGGAGTCGACCGGCCCCCGCGGGGCCGGGACCGAGGAGGCCTTCGGGCGGGGTCTGGCGGACCTGCACCGCGTCCACGGACCAGCATTCGGCGCGCTGGCCCCGGAGCTGCCCGGGCGGATCGGCTCCTTCGAGGTGGACCTGTCCCCGACGCAGGACTGGGCGGAGTTCCTGCTCGAGCGGCGGATCCGTCCGCTGATGCAGGACGCGGTCGCGTCCGGCCGGATCGACAAGCGTGCCGCTGACCTCCTGGAGGAGCTCGCGCCGCGGGCCCGCGAGTTCGCCGGGCCAGAGGAGCCGCCGACGCTCGTGCACGGCGACCTCTGGGCCGGCAACCGGCTCGTGGACGCCGCAGGGCGCAACTGGCTGATCGACCCGTCGGCGTACTGGGGGCACCGGGAGATCGACATCGCGATGATGCTGCTCTTCGGCGGCTTCGGCGAGGACTGCCTGGCCGCCTACCACGCGCAGCACCCGCTCGCCCCGGGCTGGGAGGACCGGGTGCCGTGGTACCAGCTGCCCCCGCTGCTGGTGCACGCCGTGCGGTTCGGCGGTGGGTACGGGGACGCGACGACGAGGGCGCTGCTGCGGCTGCGCGGCTGAGCCGCGGCGTGGCAGGAGACCCGTGACGTGCCGCTTCAGGTGCGCTTCAGCCCGCGGTGGTTGTCTGGGTCCTGCGGGGTTCCCGGGACACCAGGGAGTGCTGGTGGTCGCCGATCGCGGGCTGGAGGGCCGGTGGCCGGTGATGCGTCCCGGGAACCGGGCCCCGTGGGCGGTGCTGAGGAGTCCGCGCACGGGGCCCGGACCCGGTGCCCGGCGGAAGGGCCCGGTGCCCCGCGCCCCCGCCCGGACACGATGTGCCCGGGAACGGGTGTCGGGGTCACTCCTGGCCGGAGGATGCCGCCCACTCGGCCACGCGAGCGTTGCTCTCCTCGTCGGAGAGGTCCTCGACGCGCGTCATGATCGACCAGCGGATGCCGAACGGGTCGCGGATGCTGCCGTACCGGTCCCCGGAGACGAACGTGCTGACGGGTTCGCGCACCGTGGCGCCGGCCGCGACGGCACGGGCCACCACGTCGTCGACGTCCGGGACGTAGAGGCCCAGCGAGCAGCACGCCTCGTCGCCGCCCGGCGGCGGGACGAGGTGGAAGGCGGGGTTCGCCTCGCCGAGCTGGAAGCGCCCGTTGCCGAGGTCGAGGGTCGCGTGCACCACGACGGGCGTCCCGTCCGGGCCGGGCATGTCGGTGCGGTCGACGAGGACGGCCCCGAAGACGCTGGTGCAGAAGTCGATCGCCGCGGCGGCGTCCACCACGGCGAGGAACGGGGTGAGGGACGTGAAACCGTGCGGAGTGCCGTCGGTCGTGTGCGTCCCGGTGACGCCGCGGACGCTCTGTTCTGTGCTCATGCCGCGAGCCTAGGACGCGGGTCCGGCGCGGTCTTGAAGATTCCCGACATCCCGGAGGGAGCGGTGGCTACGCTCGGGTCATGAGCGAGCCGCCCACCACGCGGGGCCACCTCACCCCGGGACCGCACGCCACGGTGGCGCGCCTTCCCGCGCCCGACGACGTCGCCCACCTCGTCCGGCAGCTGTGGATCCCGGAGTGGAGCCTGCCGCCGGGGGAGCGCGTCGAGCAGCTGGTGCTGGGGTATCCGGCGAGCAACGTGGTGGTCGAACCCGACGGGGTGGCGCTGCACGGGCCCACGACCCGCGCGTCCACCCGGGTGCTGACCGGGCAGGGCTGGGCGGTCGGCGCGCTGCTGCGCCCGGCGGGGGTCCTGCTGTTCACGGAGCGCCCGGCCGGTCTGCTCGACGGGTCGGTGCCGCTCGAGGCGCCGGGACTGCACCGTGCCGTGGCGGAGTCGATGGCCGGTGCGGGGCCGGGCCGGGACGCCGCCGCCCGGCGGGAGCGCGCCGCGGCGCTGGTCGTGGAGCACGTCCGTGCCCGGGCGGCGGGA
This sequence comes from Kocuria sp. CNJ-770, assembly GCF_001942375.1. NCBI lineage: Bacteria > Bacillati > Actinomycetota > Actinomycetes > Micrococcales > Micrococcaceae > Kocuria > Kocuria sp. CNJ-770. Next base: position 44,259 of record NZ_MKJW01000089.1, on the reverse strand, counting down.
CTGCCCTCGGAGGCCGCGCGGGACGGCGTCCTGGCCAACCGGCTGGTGGATCTGGTCGAGTCGGGCACCGGGGCACGGAGCCCGGACGACCTGGCGCGGGAGCTGCACGTGTCCGTGCGCTCGCTGCAACGGCTCGCGGCCCGGTTCGTGGGGATGCCGCCGCAGCTGCTGCTGCGCCGTCGTCGGCTCCAGGAGGCCGCCGAACGGATGCGCGCGGACCCGGACACGGACCTGGGGGTGCTCGCCGCGGAGCTCGGGTTCGCGGACCAGGCCCATCTCACCCGGGAGTTCCGCTCGGTCCTGGGGGCCACGCCGCGCGGCTACGGCCGATCGCGCGCGGGATAGGACGTGTTCGCGGCGTCGCACCCCGCCGGAGTCCGCCCCCGGTGACGGTCGCCGACCGGGAATGTGAGGCAGGAGACACCGGAGGCGAAAATATCTGGGCCCCCGATCCCGTTGACACGGAAAGAAGCAGTTCCCTGATGAAAGGTTTCCCCGTGCCGAAGTCCTCCCTGACCACCCCGCTCGATCTCGGTTCCCTGCGGCTGCCGAACCGTCTCGTCATGGCCCCGTTGACCCGGATGCGCTCCGGCCGCGACGGCGTCCCCGGCGAGCTCAACGTGGAGCACTACACCCAGCGCGCCTCGATGGGCCTCATCGTCACCGAGGGCACCTACCCCGACGTGGTCGGGCAGGGCTTTGCCTTCCAGCCCGGCATCCAGACGCCCGAGCAGGTCGAGGGCTGGCGGCGCGTGGCCGACAGCGTGCACGACGCCGACGGGCGGATCTTCATGCAGGTCATGCACGCCGGCCGGGTCTCCCACCCGGACCTCAACGGCGGCGCCCAGCCGGTCGCGCCCAGCGCGGTCGCCATCGAGGGCGAGATCCGCACCTACCGCGGCAAGTCCGCGCTGCCCGTGCCGCACGCCCTCACCACCGAGGAGCTGCCCGGCGTGGTGGACTCCTTCGTGCGGGCCGCCCGCAACGCGGTCGAGGCCGGGCTGGACGGAGTGGAGCTCCACGGCGCCAACGGCTACCTGCTGCACGAGTTCCTCGCCCCGGGCGCCAACCAGCGCACCGACGAGTACGGGGGCACCCCCGAGAACCGCGCGCGCTTCGTGCTCGAGGTGGTGCGTGCCGTGGTCGACGAGATCGGCGCGGAGCGGGTCGGCCTGCGGATCTCCCCGGAGCACAACATCCAGGACGCCTGGGAGCTCGAGCACGAGGACGTCGTGGCCACCTACACCGCCCTGGCGACCGGCCTGGCCGATCTGGGCCTGGCGTACCTCTCGGTCCTGCACCGTGAGCCGGAGGGCGAGCTGGTGCAGGGGCTGCGCCGCGCCTTCGGCGGGGTGTTCCTCGCCAACAGCGGCTTCGGGACCCCCACCAGTCGTGAGGAGGGTGTCCGGCTGCTCGAGGAGGACGTGGCGGACGGCGTCGTCGTCGGCCGTCCCGCGATCGCCAATCCCGATCTGGTCCGCCGGTGGGCCGAGGGCCTCGCCGAGAACGAGCCGAACCCGCGGACCTTCTACTCCCAGGGCGCCGAGGGCTACACCGACTACCCGTTCGCGGAGGCCTGAGCCGGAGGCGGCGCCCGCCCTGTGACGGGCCGGCGCCGCTGAGCCTCTCCGTTCGGTGAGGCGGATCGCGGCTCGGGCTGTCCGAGCGGCCTGGGACCATGAACCATGACCAGCACCACCGCCGGGCAGCGGAGCCTGGAGAACGCCCTCCGCGAGGAGACGGACCTGGCCGAGATCGGCCGGGAGTTCTCCGAAGGAGTGCAGGAACCGGTCGAGGAGTCCCGTGCCGGTACCAGGAGCCGTCCCACCGGGAGAGGAGCCTCTCGTGACCACCCCGTCGCCCGCCGAGATGCGCTCGGTGCTGCTCGATCTGGTGCGCCGGCGCGGCGCGGAGAAGACCGTCTGCCCCTCCGAGGCGGCTCGAGCACTGGCCCCCGTCGGCTGGCGGGACCTGATGGAGGACGTGCGTCAGGAGGCGTACCGGTTGGCCGACGACGGGCTCGTGGACATCACTCAGCAGGGCCGCGTGGTCGACGGCCGGTCGGCTCGCGGACCGATCCGCGTCCGTCTCCGCTGACCGCCCGGGCGTCCACCGCGGGTACCGTGTGCCCATGACGACCGTCCCCATCAGTGCCCTGCTCGGTTCCGCACTCCGCGTGCCGTTCGTCCTGCTCAAGCAGTTCCGGCCGCAGCGGCCCATCCACTCCGAAGGCGTCGGACTCGAGGGGGTCCTGACCCGCACCGGCGGCGGATCCAGCGGCATCCGCTGGATCGACGAGGCCGGCGAGGACCCCGTGCGCGTCCGGTTCTCCCGCTCCGCCGGCCTCCCGCACGGGTGGCCCGACATCCTGGGCCTCGCCCTGCGCTGCCCCGTGCCGCCCTCCGGCCAGATCGACGGCCGCAGCGACGGCCGCGCCGACATCCTTCTCGCCACCGCCGGCAGCGGGCGGCTCTCCCGGTTCGCGCCGACTCTCCACCGGTACGTCCCGGAGAGCCCGTTCACGTCCTTCATGCCCTACCGCGGCCTGAAGGGCCCGGTCCTGCTGGCCGCGCACCCCGAGCCCCGTGCGGAGCGGCTTCCTGCCCGCCCCGACCGGTTCCGGGCCTCCGTCACGGCCGAGCCGTGGCGACTCGGCCTGTCCTGGGCCACCCCTCTCGGTCCGTGGCGCCGCTTCGCCACCGTGGAGCTCTCTCCGGGCGTGCCGTTCGGGGACGACGAGCGCTTCGACCCCTTGCTCAACGTCCCCGCGGGCGCCGAGAACTACGACTGGACCTGCCGCCTGCGGGAACCGTCCTACAGCCTCGCCCGCAAGCCGCGGGAGGAATTGCGTGCGACATAGAATTGCGCCATGGGACTGAGACTGAGCCCGGCATCTTCCGCCTCGACCACCCGCCGCCATGCGCTGGTGGAGTCACCCATCGGCCCGCTGGCTCTCGTGGAGGAGAACGGTGCGCTTGCAGCGCTGTCCGTCGAGGGGGCGCGGCAGGGGCCCGTCCCCGACTCCTTCGGTGCCCGGGACGACGACGTGCTGCCGCACGTGCGCGAACAGCTGGACGACTACTTCGCCGGCCGGCTGCAGGAGTTCGACGCCGATGTCGTGCTCCACGGCACCCCGTTCCAGGTGCGGGTGTGGAACGCCCTCGCGCAGGTCCCGTACGGGACGACCGGCACCTATGGACAGCTCGCCCGCACGATCGGCGCGCCCAGGGCGGCCCAGGCGGTGGGCGCGGCGAACGGCCGCAATCCCGTCAGCCTGCTCGTCCCCTGCCACCGGATCATCGGCGCCAACGGCCGGCTCACCGGCTACGCCGGAGGCATGGCACGCAAGGAATACCTGTTGCGCCTCGAGGGCGCTCTGCTCTGACCACGCCCGGCCGCCGCCCCACCAGGAGGACCCATGCCCCGCCTCGACGACCTTGTCGGCACCAACCTGGCGAAGGCCCGCACGGCCGGCAGCGGACGCAGCACGGAACTGGTGGTCCACGACGGCGTCCTGCGCCAGACGATCATGGCGCTGTGCGCCGGCCGGGAGCTCGCCGAGCACGTGGCCCCACCGGCCGCGACGCTCCAGCTGCTGCGCGGGCGGATCCGGGTGCTCAAGCGCGGCCAGCTCGCCGAGGAGCTCACCTCCGGGGACCTGCTGTCCCTCACCGACTCGCGGCACTCCGTGGAGGCCCTGGAGGACTCGGTGTTCCTGCTGACCACGGTCTCCCGGCCCTCGGACGGCTACGACCCCCGGGTCGCCTGACGCCGGGTCGCTCCCGGCGCCAGAGGCTCGGCACGCGCAGCTCAGAACGCGTAGCGGACCTCGCAGTACGGCAGCCTGTGGTGCAGCAGGTCGAGGAACTGCTCCAGGCAGCGCTGTTTGTCCCGGAACCGGTAGCGCACGTTCAGCGCCCCGTTCTGTGACCGCTTCGCCTCCTGGAGGTCCGGGCGCCACAGCACCTCCTCGGCCTTGGGGTGCCACTGCGTGTTGACCTCGTGCAGCTGGGCGTTGTGGGTCAGGAAGATGACCTCCGAGGCGAGCTGCTCCTTGGCCGCCGGGCCCAGGCCGGCGTCGAGCTGGTCGAAGAGCTCGGCCCAGTCCTCCAGCCAGGTGTCCGTGACGATCACCGGGGAGAAGTTCACGTGCACCTCGTACCCGGCCGCCACGAAGTCGTCGATCGCCGCGATCCGTTCGGGCACCGGGGTCGTGCGGATGTCCGTGAGCTTGGCCAGACGCTCCGGCATCAGCGAGAACCGCACCCGGGTCCGTCCCTGCGGGTCCCAGTCCAGCAGCTCGCGGTTGACGTACTTCGTGGCGAACGAGGCCTTCGCCGTGGGGTGGCCGCGGAACAGGTCCACGAGGTCGTGCACGTTGTCGCTGAACAGCGCGTCCGCCGAGCAGTCGCTGTTCTCCCCCAGGTCGTAGACCCACGCGGCCGGATCGCACTGGTTGGGCTCCGGCTTCACGCCCTGCCGGCGGATGTGCCGGTCCAGGTATCCGCTGATCTGCTCGATGTTGGCGAAGACCGTCACCGGGTTGCTGTACCCCTTGCGGCGGGGCACGTAGCAGTAGGCGCAGGCCATGGCGCACCCGTTGGCCGTGGACGGCGCGATGAAGTCCGCCGACCGGCCGTTGGGCCGCGCCGCCAGCGACTTCTTCACGCCCAGGACCAGTGCCTCGCGCTTGATCCGCACCCACCGCCGCACGTTGGTCTCGTCCCCGTGCAGCTCCGGGATCTGCCAGTGGCTGGGCACCTCCACCAGGGTGGCGTCCGGCCACCGTTCGAGCACCTCCCGGCCGCGGGGCAGCTCGGCCGCCGCCGGTTCGTAGTAGATGCGGGTGATGTCGACCAGTGACGGATCCGGGGGCATGCGGACGAGTCTAGGGACCCCCTCCGACAGTGGACTTACCACTCCGAGGCGGACAGGATGGCACCATGGCCGCCCGCGAGAACGGCCGTGCCGTCCGCACGGCCTCCTCACGGGCGCCGCGCCGACCCGGGGCCGGCCGCCCCGCGGCCCGTCCGCCGACCCGCACCGACCAGAGGGAGCAACCCCATGAAATCCGTATGGCTCGACACGTACGAGGTCCCGTCCGCGGCGTCGGACCAGTTCGTCCCCGGCGCGCACTACGACACCGTCGTCGCCGGTGCCGGGCTGACCGGGCTGACCACCGCGGTCCTGCTGGCCCGCGCGGGTCAGCGCGTCGCCGTCCTCGAGGCGCGCTCCGTGGGCGCCGTGACCACGGGCAACACCACGGCGAAGCTGTCCCTGCTGCAGGGCACCACGCTCTCCCAGATCCGCCGGCACCAGTCCGACAAGGTGCTCCGCGCCTACGTGGAGGGCAACCGGGAGGGCCAGTCCTGGCTGGTCCGCTATCTGGAGGAGCGCGGCGTCCCCTTCCAGCGCCGTGCCGCCTACACCTACGCCACGACGTCGCAGGGCGCCGAGCAGCTCCGCAAGGAGCTCGAAGCCGCCCGTGCGGCGGACCTGCACGTGAACTGGACCAGCGACACCGGTCTGCCCTACGAGGTCTCCGGGGCGATCACGCTGCCGGACCAGATCCAGTTCCACCCCATGGAGGTGCTCGGCGCCCTCGTCGCCGAGCTGCGGGAACGCGGCGGCACGCTCGTGGAGGGCGTCCGGATCACGGGCGCGGGACTCCGCTCGCCCCTGACCGTGCGCACCTCGGAGGGCTCGGTCCGGGCCGACCGGCTCGTGCTCGCCACCGGCATCCCGGTCCTGGACCGCGGCGCGTACTTCGCGAAGGTGTCCCCGAACCGGTCCTACGCCCTGACCTACCGGGTCCCCGGCGCGCCGGGCTCCATCCCGGAGGGGATGTACATTACCGCGGACAGCCCCACCCGCACGCTGCGCACCGTGCCGATCGACGGCCAGGAGCTGCTGCTCGTGGGCGGCAACGACCACGTGGTGGGACGTTCCGCCTCTCCGCAGGCGGCGGTCGACGACCTCGAGGAGTGGACCCAGCGGCACTTCCCGGGCGCCGAGCGCACCCACGCGTGGGCCGCCCAGGACTACGAGTCGATCAACGTCATCCCGTTCATCGGCGCCCTGCCGCGCGGCGGCGGCAACATCTACCTGGCCACGGGCTACAACAAGTGGGGGATGAGCAACGCCGTCGCCGCCGCGATCGCGCTCAGCAGCGAGATCCTCGGCGGGAACGTCCCGTGGGCACGGACCCTCGGCCGGCGGGTGACCTCGCCGTCGGACGTGCTCACCGCCCTGAAGTTCAACGCGAGCGTGGGCTTCAACGCCCCGAAGGACTGGCTCAAGGCCGAGCTGAAGGAACTGCCCACGGAGACGCCGGCGGAGGGCGCCGGCGTCGTCGGCCGTGAGGGCGGGCGGCCCGTGGCCGTGTCCACGGTCGACGGGACCACCTGCCGGATCTCCGGGGTGTGCACCCACCTCGGCGGTGTGCTGCGCTGGAACGACGCCGAACGGTCCTGGGACTGCCCGCTGCACGGCTCCCGCTTCGCCGCCGACGGCGCCCTGCTGGAGGGCCCCGCGGTCAAGGACCTCCCGCGGATCGACGGCTGACGCCCTCGCGCGGACACGACGACGGCCCCCACCTCGCTCGGTGGGGGCCGTCGGTGCTCCTGCGGGCGGCGGGAACGGTGCCGCGCCGGACGGGGAGCCTACTTCTTGGAGGAGCTCTCCTCGAGCTTCAGGGCGATGCCGATCGCGAAGAAGGTCGGCGTCCACTCGCCCACGAACAGGCCCCAGCGGTCGGCCTGCGGCTTGGACTTGCTCTTGCCGAGGCTGGCTGCCCAGGACAGGACGGACAGGCCGATGGACGCGAAGCCTGCCGCGTAGGCGTGCTCGCTGCGGACACCAAGGTTCTGGATCGTGCTGATCATGGAAATACCTCTTTCCTGTGGTGGTCACCATCGAGGGTGAGCTCGTCGAGCCGTGTTCGCCCAGTCTCACACGAAACAGGTGAATAGGAAAGCAGGCTGACGATAAAAGTGGTGGCCGCCCGCGGGGTCCACCCCGGTTGTGGACAGTTTTGTGGTCCCCGGAAACCCCGTTAACCGATGCAAAAATGTGTTTCCTCATGCAAACTGATCGGTACCCGACGCACCGGTCACCACCGGCGTCGGGTGGACGCCGAACCGGTCGGGGGGCCGGTGGCGTCGACGGCCCGGGCGCGACGGAGTGCCCGGGTCGCGCTGATGATCTCTGGGGGGAAACATGCTGCCATCCGTCGTGGGCGCTCTGCTGAGTGCCATCGTCCTCGCCTACGTGCTGCCGGACGCGAACTACAAGCGCCACAAGCGTTTCATCGTCGGCGCCAGGGGGCTGCGCCGGGCGATCGTGATCGTCTACTCCGTGCTGCTGGCGCTGAACCTGTGGTGCGCCACGATCATGCCCGTGACGCTGGTCTGCGACGCGATCGCGGTCTCCACGCTGGTCGCCACCGGCGTCTTCGGCTTCGCCATCGCCGAGCGGCGGATCCCGGCGGCCACCGTGGTGCAGCGCCGCCGGGTGCTGGCCGTGGGCGCGCACCCGGACGACCTCGAGCTGGCCTGCGGGGCGACCCTGGCCAAGCTGGTCGACACCGGCCACGAGGTCCGCGGACTGGTGATGAGCTCCGGGGAGGTCGGCGGCAACGCCGGCCTGCGCCCGGCCGAGGCCCAGCGCGGCGCCTCGTTCCTCGGGCTGTCGGGACTGCGGGTGCACGACTTCCCGGACACGAAGCTGGAGACGGTGACCAACGACCTGGTGCGCGCGATCGAGGCCGCGATCAAGGAGTTCCAGCCCGACGTGATCTTCACCCACTCGGCCCACGACCAGCACCAGGACCACTACGCGGTGCACCAGGCCACCCTGCGCGCCGCACGGGCCCACCACTCGATCCTGTGCTTCGAGTCCCCCTCGGTGACCCGCGACTTCGACCCGTCCGTGTTCGTGGACATCGACGGCTACGTGGACGTGAAGGTCGAGGCCGTGCTCTCCCACCGCGACCAAGCGGGCAAGCCCTACATGACCCCGGGACGGGTGCGGGGCATGGCCGCCTTCCGCGGCGCTCAGGCGAAGAACACCAACGCCGAGGCCTTCGAGCCGGTCCGCCTGCTCGGCTCCGCCATCGGCGACCTGTGACCGGGTCTTCCGGGCGGTGAGATCCGGGCCGGCCCTCAGACCGGCCCGGAGCTGCCCGCGGGGTAGTCGAGCAGCGGCACGCGGCCGTCCTCGAAGGCGGCCAGCACCTCGTCGACGATCCGCCACCCCTGCTCGGCCGCGTCACCGCGGACACTGAAGGTGTGGTCGCCCTCGAGGATGCCGCGCAGCACGCTGCCGTAGGCGGTCAGTCCCGGCCGGGCCATCCCCGAGGAGAGCGTCACCCGCGTCATCCCGCGGGAGTCGAAGGGCCCGCCCACGTTCAGCCCCAGGGACAGCTGCTCCTCCTCGAGACCCATGCGCAGCACGTTCGGCGCGACGTCCCCGGAGTGCGGCAGCTGCTCGTAGTCGTGCGGCGGGCGGCGGAACGTGATGGCGATCTCCTGGCGCGGGTTGCCCACGGCCTTGCCCGAGCGCAGGGTGACCGGCACGCCGTTCCAGCGCCAGGTGTCGACCTCGAGGACGACCTGGGCGAACGTCTCCGTGCCGCGGCTCGGGTCCACCCCCTCCTCGGCCGTGTAGTCGGGCAGCTCCCGGCCGTCCACGGTGCCGGCGGTGTACCGGCCGCGGACCGCGGCCCCGGCGGGGTCGCCCCGCCAGGGCTTCGCCGCCCGCAGCACGTGGCTGGTCAGCGTGGGGATCTCGACCTGGTCGAAGGAGGACGGCGGCTCCATCATGACCAGGGCCATCACCTGCAGCAGATGGGACTGGACCATGTCCCGCAGCGCCCCCGTGGAGTCGTAGAACCCCGCGCGCCCCTCCAGGCCCAGGGTCTCGTCGAACACGATCTCCACGGACTCCACGTGCTCCCGGCTCATCAGCGGCTCCAGCAGCCGGTTGGCGAAGCGCAGCCCCACGAAGTTGAGCACCGCCGGCATGCCGAGGAAGTGGTCCACCCGGAAGGTGCGCTCCTCGGGCACGAGCCGGCCCACGAGACGGTTCAGCTCCCGGGCGGTCTCCGTGTCCGAGCCGATCGGCTTCTCCAGGGCCAGCACCAGGTCGTCCGGCAGGTCCATCCCGGCCATGGCCTCGCAGGCCCGGGCGGTGACGGCCGGCGGCAGGGCGAAGTACAGGCAGACCGGGCCCTCCGCGTCGTCGAGCAGAGCGGCGAGGTCCCCGGCGTCGGTGACGTCGCCCGCCACGTAGCGGGCCGTCTCCCGGGTGTGCGCGGCGGCGGGCCCGGAGGCGCCGACGGCGTCGAAGGCCTCCGCCACCACCTGCGCCCACCCGTCCTCGGACTGGCGGGAGGAGCCGACGACGTCGATCCGCAGCTCCGGCTGCGAACTGAGCAGCGTGCCCAGCCCCGGCAGGAGCAGACGGGAGGTGAGGTCGCCGGTGGCGCCGAGAATGATCAGGGTCCTGATGGGCGTCATACCAGCACGCTACCCCGGCGCCGCGCGGTCACGCCTCCACGGCCACGTCCGCGGCGAGGTCCCGCTTGCGGATCTTGCCCGTGGCCGTCTTCGGCAGCTCGGCGAGGACGACGACCTCCCGGGGGTACTTGTAGGCGGCCAGCGAGCGCCGGGCGTGCGCCACGATCTCCTCCGCGCTGACGGCCGTGCCGGGGCGGGGGCTGACGACCGCGACGATCTCCTGTCCGTGCCGGGGGTGCGGCCTGCCGACCACGGCCACCTCGGACACCGCGGGATGCGCGGCGATCACCTCCTCGACCTCCCGGGGGTAGACGTTGTACCCGCCGCGGATGATGAGCTCCTTCTTGCGGTCCACCACGAAGACGAAGCCGTCCTCGTCCATCCAGCCCAGGTCCCCGGTGTGCAGCCACCCGTCCCGCAGCGCCGCCGCCGTGGCCTCGGGGTCCCCGTAGTAGCCCTTCATGATCGTGGGCCCCCTGTAGAGCAGCTCGCCGACGTGCTCGGGGCCGGGAGGCAGGACGGCGCCCTCGTCGTCGACCACGCGGCACTGCGTGCCCCACAGGGGCCTGCCGATGGAGAGCGCCTTGCGCTCCTCCCGCGAGACGTTGACGGAGACGGAGCTCGTGGACTCGGACAGCCCGTAGCCCTCCAGGACCGTGGCGTTCGGGAACTCGGCCTCGAAGCGGCGCAGGACCTCACCCGGCAGGGCGGCGCCCCCGGAGGTCACCCGCTCCACGCTGGAGAGGTCCCGGCCCGCGGTGCCCGCCTCCAGCATGGCGATCAGCATGGTGGGGACGGCGGAGAACCGCACCACCCGGTGCCGCTCGATCAGGTCCATCGCCGCGACGGGATCGAACCGCGGCAGCAGGACCAGCGTCACCCCGTGGCGCACCCCGATGTTGAGCACGCTGGTGAGCCCGTACACGTGGAAGAACGGCAGGACCGCCAGCACCGTGCCGTCCGGGTCCACGGGCACGCGCTCCGCGGAGGCCGTGGAGTTCATGTAGATCCCGAAGTGGGTCAGCTCCGCGCCCTTGGGCGCGCCGGTCGTCCCGCTCGTGAAGACGATCACCGCCGTGTCGTCGGCCGCGGTCGCCGCCGTGTCCACGGGCGGGCGGCGCTCGAGCAGCTCGGCGAAGTCGCGGGTGCCCTCCGGGCGGGGACCCGCACCGGTGCCCACGACGTACACGGCGACGTCCCCGGCCCCGCGGGCACCGGCGAGGGCCTCGGCGGCCACCGCGTCCGTGGTCACCAGCAGCTCGCAGTCCGCGGTGCGCAGCTGGTGGGCGACCTCGCGGGCCGTGAGCAGCGGGTTCATGGGGACCATGACGCAGCCCGCCCGGGTGATCCCGAAGTACGCGAAGAGGAACTGCGGGACGTTGGGCAGCTGGACCCCGACCGCCGTGCCCGGTGCGAGCCCGAGGGCGCGCAGGTTCGCGGCCACGAGGTCGGCGGCCGCGTCCACCTCGCGGAAGCTCCAGCTGCGCCGCCCGAGCACCACGCACGCCTTCTCGGGCGTGGCCGTCGCGGTCTCGCGCAGCATCACGGACACGTTGAAGCTCATCGGCTGCTCCTGACGTCGGTCGAGGGATCGGTCACGGGCGCAGCAGCGAGACGATCTCCGCCACGCAGGCGGGCCGGTCGGAGTCCTCGACCTCGACCGTGACCCGCACGGTGGCCCGCGCTCCCTGGGGGCCGCGCTCGAGGCCGATCAGCTCCGCGCCCGCGCGGACCCGGCAGCCCACGGGCACCGGGCGGGGGAATCGGACCGTGTCGGAGCCGTAGTTGACCACCATGGACAGGCCCTCCACCCGGTAGATCTCGCGCAGGAACGCCGGCACCAGCGAGAGGGTGAGGTATCCGTGCGCGATCGGCCCGCCGAAGGGCCCGGACCGGGCCCGCTCCGGGTCGGTGTGGATCCACTGGTGGTCGTCGGTGGCGTCGGCGAAGAGGTCCACCTGCTCCTGCGTGACGGTCCGCCACGGGCTGTGGCCCAGGTGCGTGCCGAGCGCCGCGGCGTACTCGTCGATCCCGGTGTAGGTCTGCATCTGCTCTCTCCTGCTGTCTGGACAGTGTGTCGTCTGGACGGTCTGCCGGTGGCACGGCCTGCGACCGGTGCCGCGGTGGTCGGTGCCGCTGCGGCCGGGGGCCGGTCGTCAGGCGCGGGGCCCGCCGGCGACGTAGAGCACCTGCCCGGAGACGAAGGACGCGTCCTCGCGGGCGAAGAAGGACGCCGCCGCGGCGATGTCCTCGGGGGTGCCCGTCCGGGCCACCGGGATCTGCTGGGCGGCCTTCTCGACGAACTGCTCGTAGGGCACGCCCATCCGCTCCGCGGTGGTCCGCGTCATCGCGGTCTCGATCAGCCCCGGGGCGATCGCGTTGACGGTGACGCCGAACTTCCCGAGCTCGATCGCGAGGGTCTTCGTGAAGCCCTGGATGCCGGCCTTGGCGGCCGCGTAGTTGGCCTGCCCGCGGTTGCCCAGGGCCGAGGTCGAGGAGATGTTGACGATCCGCCCCCAGCCCTGCTCCGTCATGTGCGCCTGCACGGCGCGGGACATGAGGAAGTGCCCGCGCAGGTGCACGTTCATCACCGTGTCCCAGTCGTCGGCGCTCATCCGGAACAGCAGGTTGTCCCGCAGCACGCCGGCGTTGTTGACGAGCACGGTGGGCGGGCCGAGCTCGGCGGCCACGGCCTCGACGAGCCCGGCGACGGACGCCTCGTCGGCGACGTCCGCGGCGTAGGCCCGGGCCGTGCCCCCGGCCGAGGTGATGGCCTCGACGACGTCGGAGCATGCCTCGGCGGAGAGGTCGACGGCGGCGACGGCCATCCCGTCGGCGGCGAGCCGCTGTGCGAGCGCGGCGCCGATGCCGCGGGCCGCGCCGGTGACGACGGCGGTGCGCTGGTGCGTGGTCATGGGTCCTCCTGGAGTCGGCCGGACGTGCCGGTCGGGTGGGTCCGTCGGTTGAGTCCGGCGGGTGGGTCCGGCATGGTGGTCCGGCGGGGTGGTCCGGCGGGGTGGTCCGGCCGGACGACCGCGGTGGTCGATCGGCGCGGTGCGGGCGCTCAGAGCGGGCCGTTGAGGCCCGATCCGCCGTCGAGCACGAGGGTGCGCCCGGTGATCCAGGACGCGTCCTCGGAGAGCAGGAAGGCGGTGGCGGCGGCGACGTCTTCGGGGGTGCCGATCCGGCCGAGGGGATAGCCCGCGGCGACCTGCTCCTCGCCCCCGGCCAGCAGCGCCGCCGCGAACCGGGTGCGCACGATCGCCGGCGCCACCGCGTTGACCCGCACCTGCGGGGCCAGCTCGAGGGCCAGCTCCTCGGGCTCCCGGGCGGTCAGGCAGACCCGGGCGCCCTCGGCCACGAGACGCTCCGCGATGCCGAGGCCGATGCCCCGGCTCGCGCCGGTGACCACGGCGACCCGCTCCTCGAAGCGCCGGCAGCCGGCCGTCCCGCTCACGAGAGCCGCTCCACGATCATCGCCATGCCCTGGCCGCCGCCCACGCACATCGTCTCCAGGCCGATCTGCCGGTCGTGCTGGCGCAGGCCGTTCAGCAGCGTGGTGGTGATCCGGGCGCCGGTCATGCCCCACGGGTGGCCCAGCGCGATGGCCCCGCCGTTGACGTTGAGCTTGTCCTCGGGAATGCCGAGGTCCTCGGCGGAGGGCAGCACCTGGGCCGCGAAGGCCTCGTTGAGCTCCACGAGGTCCACGTCGTCGATGCTCATCCCCGCCCGGGCCAGCGCCTGCCGGGACGCCTCGACCGGGCCCAGGCCCATGATCTCGGGCGAGAGGGCGGACAGCCCCGTCGAGACGATCCGGGCGAGCGGGGTGAGCCCCAGCTCCTTGGCCCGGGTGTCGCTCATGATCACCAGCGCCGCGGCGCCGTCGTTCATGGGGCACGCGTTGCCGGCGGTGACCGTCCCGTCGGGCCGGAACACCGGGTTCAGCTGGGCGACCGCCTCGAGCGTGGTGCCGGCGCGGGGGCTGTCGTCGCGCGTCACGAGCGTGCCGTCCGGGAGGGTGAGGGGGGCGATCTCCCGGTCCCAGAAGCCGCTGGCCTGGGCCTGCTGCGCGCGGTGCTGCGAGCGCACCGCGTAGGCGTCCTGCGCCTCCCGGGACACGCCGCGCAGCTGGGCGACGTTCTCCGCGGTCTGGCCCATGGCGATGTAGATGTCCGGCACCTCGCCGTCGTCCCGGGGGTCCTGCCACGTCCCGGCGCCGCCCGCGGCGCGCCGGTCCGAGCGCTCCCACGCCTGCCGGAACCACGGGTTGCGGGTGTCCTCGTCGGAGCGGCCCCGGCCGAGGCGGCTCGTGGCCTCCACCCCGGCCGAGAGGAACACGCTGCCCTCACCGGCCCGGATCGCGTGCATGGCCATGCGGGTGGTCTGCAGGCTGGACGAGCAGAAACGGGTGATCGTGGTCCCCGGGACCTCGTCGAGCCCGGCGCGGACGGCCACGAGACGGCCGAGGTTCTGTCCGGACTCGCCCTCGGGGACGCCGCAGCCCAGGATCAGGTCGTCGATCTCCGAGGGGTCGAGCTCGGGCACCTCGGCGAGGGCGGCGCGGACCATCTGGGCCGCCATGTCGTCGGCGCGCATCTCGCGCAGGGAGCCCTTGCGGGCGCGCCCGATGGGGGAGCGGACGGCGGAGACGATGACTGCTTCGGGCACGGGGTTCCTTCCGGTGGGGTGAGGGGGGCGGCGGCGCTCAGGCGAAGGCCGAGACGCCGGTGATCGCGCGGCCGACGATGAGGGACTGCATGGAGTCGGTGCCCTCGTAGGTGTAGACCACCTCCATGTCGGTGAGGTGGCGGGCGACGTCGTTCTCGAGCAGGAGCCCGTTGCCGCCCAGGACGTCGCGGGCGGTGGAGACGACCCAGCGGGCCTTCTTGGCCGCCGTGAGCTTGGCCAGGGAGGCCATGGGGCCGGTGAGGGCGCCCTCGTCCTGGAGCTCGACGAGCCGGAAGCAGATCAGCTTGATCGCCGTGGTCTCGGCGAGCATGTTGGCCAGGTTGTTCTGCACGAGCTGGTAGCTGCCGATCGACCGGCCGAACTGCTTGCGCTCGCCGGCGTAGCGGACGGCGATCTCGTAGGCGGCGATCGCGTGGCCGAGGGCCTCCCAGGCCACCCCGCCGCGGGTGGCGTTGAGGACCTTGTTGACGTCCTTGAAGGAGTCGCAGCGCTGCAGACGGTTCGCCTCGGGAACGCGCAGGTCCTCGATGACGATGTCCGGCTGCAGGATCGCGCGCTTGCCGATCTTGCCGGTGATCACGGTGGGGCGGAACCCGGCGGGGAACTCCGCGTCCGGTTCGCGTTCGAGCACGAAGGCCTTGACCTGGCCGTCCTCGACGTCCCGGGCGTAGATGACCACGACGTGGGCGTAGGAGGCGTTGCCGATCCAGCGCTTCGCCCCGTCGAGCACCCAGGTGTCGCCCTCGCGGCGGGCGCTGGTCTCGAGGGCCACGGAGTCCGAGCCGTGCTCCGGCTCGGTGAGCGCGAACGCGCCGATCCGCTCGAGGCGGGCCATGGCCGGCAGCCACCGCTGCTTCTGCTCCTCCGAGCCGAGGGTGTTGATCGAGCCCATGGCCAGGCCGGAGTGCACGCCGAAGAACGTGTTGATCGAGCCGTCCCCGCGGGCCAGCTCGAGGGACACCTGGGCCCCGGCCATCCGGCTCATCCCCGGGCAGCCGTGGCCCTCGATGACCGTGCCGGCCACGCCGAGCTCGGCGAGCTTCGGGACGAGCTCGAAGGGGAACTCCGCGCGCTCCCAGTAGTCGTTGATGACAGGGCGGACCTCCGCGTCGACGAAGGCGCGCACCCTGTCGCGGATCGCGCGCTCCTCGGCGGTGAGGCGGGCGTCGAGCCGGTAGATGTCGTGGTCCTCCAGCACGGAGGTCCGGGGTGCGGTCGCGGTCTGGGTCATGGGGTGCTCCTGGGCTCGGGCGGGCATCGGCGCTCGCCACCATCCTGTGCGCCGCGTCACAGCGGGTACATGGGCGCGGTGCACGAAGATCCTTGTGCAGCAGCGGCCGTTCTGCGGTCCGGACTGTGCACCGCGTGCGATCGTGGAGGAATGGAGCACAGCGAGGCGCAGGACACGGCGCAGGAGCCGGCGCGGCCCGGCGGGCAGGACCGGCTCCGCCGGGCCTGGACCGGGATGCTGGCGGACGCCGACCGGATCGCCGACGGGATCACCGCGGTGCTGCTCGGGAAGGGCCCGGCCGGCGGCGGCTGGTCCACCCCGGAGCTGCAGGCGCTGCTGCGCCGGAGCACCCGCGAGCACGTCGGCCGGGGCCTGCGCATCCTCGCCGGGCGCGCGGACGACGACGGCGGCACGGCCCGCGCGGTCGACGTGTGGCGGGACACGGGCATCGAGCGGGCCCGCCAGGGTGTTCCGCTGGAGGCGGTGCTGTCCGCCTACACCACCGGCAACCTGCTGCTCTGGGAGGCGATGACCGACCGGGTGCGGGACGGCCGGGCCGAGATCACCGCCGAGGAGCTCGTCACCGCCGGCCGCCGGCTGTGGCACGACCTGGGGGTGCAGAGCGAGGTCATGAGCGAGGCCTACCGGCGCGAGACCGCCCGGCAGGAGCTGCGGGACCTGCGCCGGCAGGAGAACTACCTGGCGGGCCTGCTCGAGGGCCGCGCCGCCGACCCGGAGTTCGCCGGCCAGGCCGAGCAGATCCTCGGGATCCGCGCCGACGCCCCGGTCGCCTGCGTCGTCGCGGTCGTGGAGGACCCGCACAGCGAGCCCCTGCACCACCCCGAGGACCGGGTGGAGCGGATGGGCGGGACCTCCCGCTGGGGCGTGCGCGACGGCGCCCTCTACGGGGTGGTCGCCATGCAGGGCGCCGACGAGGCGTGGCTGAGCGACCTGCTGCGCCCGGCCGTCGAGGGCCGGGTGGGGGTGGCCCTCGCCCGGCAGGGCATGGCGGACACCGCGGCCGCCTTCCGGCTGGCCGCCCGGGCCGCCGCGACCCTGCCGGTGGGGGCGCGGCGGCTCGTGTGGGCCTCGGCCCGCCTGCCGGAGCTGCTGCTCGAGACGAG
Organism: Kocuria sp. CNJ-770; assembly: GCF_001942375.1. Lineage (NCBI taxonomy): Bacteria > Bacillati > Actinomycetota > Actinomycetes > Micrococcales > Micrococcaceae > Kocuria > Kocuria sp. CNJ-770. The sequence goes on along the minus strand of NZ_MKJW01000089.1, from coordinate 27,697 downwards.
CCCGGAGGTGGGCTCGATGATCGTCGAGCAGGTCCTGGCCCCGGTGCTCGCCCTGCCGGCCCACCAGCGCACCACGCTGCTGGACACCCTGCGCGCGCTCCTGCGGCACAGCGGCTCGCCGACGTCCGCGGCCGAGGAGCTGTTCTGCCACCGCAACACCGTGATCTACCGCAGCCGCCGGCTCGTGGAGCTGACCGGGTGCAGCCCGCAGGAGCCGCGGGGCCGGCTGCTGCTCGAGCTCGCCGTGCTCGCCCACGACCTGGCCGTTTCGGGGGGCCGGAGCGCACCGGCTGGTTGAATGGGCCCATGAGCGACGAACCCCCGCGGCCCCCGTCCACGCCCCTGGAGGACTACGCCCTCCTCTCCGATCTGCACACCGGTCCGCTGGTGTCCCGCGAGGGCAGCATCGACTGGCTGTGCTTCCCCCGGTTCGACTCCCCGTCGGTCTTCGCCGCCCTGCTCGGCGGCCCCGAGGACGGGCGGTGGAAGCTCTCCGCCGTCGGCGGCGAGGTCGTCTCCCGCCGCTACCTGCCCCGCACCTTCGTGCTCGAGACCACGTGGCGCACCCCCACCGGCACCGCCGTGGTCACCGACTTCCTGCCCCCGGGCGGGTCGGAGGGCCACCCCGACCACGCCGACCTGGTGCGCCGGGTCGAGTGCACCGCCGGGACGGTGGAGGTGGAGCACGACCTGCGGATCCGCTTCGACTACAACCGCGCCCTGCCCTGGACCCGACGGGTCCAGGTGGACGCGGACGGCACGTGCGGGCTGCTCTCGATCGCCGGCCCCGACGCCCTGCTGCTGACCGGGCCCATGCTGCACGCCCACGGGGCCGCGCCGGCCGAGCCGCCGCAGGATGCGGCACCGGAGGAGCCCGGCCGGCCCGACGACGACGCGGGAGGGGTCTCCGACCGGCTGGCCGGGCGCTTCGCGCTCTCCGCCGGGGAGTCCCTGGACTGGGCGCTGACCTGGTACGAGTCCCACCACCCGCTGCCCCGGGCGGTGGACCCCGCCCGGACCCTGGACCAGGCCGTCACGTTCTGGACCGAGTGGTCCTCGCACGTGAGCACGCACAAGCGCCACGAGCAGGCCGTGCTGCGCTCCCTGCTCGTGCTGCGGGCGCTCACCCACCGGGGCACCGGCGGGATCGTGGCCGCCCCCACCACCTCCCTGCCGGAGGAGTTCGGGGGAGTGCGCAACTGGGACTACCGCTACACCTGGCTGCGCGACGCGGCCCTGACCATCGAGGTGCTCGTCGCCCACGACTTCACCGACGGCGCGCTGCACTGGCGCAACTGGCTGCTGCGGGCCGTGGCCGGGGACCCCGACCAGGTGCAGATCATGTACGGGCTGGCGGGGGAGCGGCGGCTGGCCGAGAACGAGCTGGGCCATCTCGCCGGGTACGAGGACTCGGCCCCGGTGCGGATCGGCAACGGGGCCGTGGGCCAGTACCAGGCCGACGTCGTGGGCGAGGTCATGCTGGCGCTGGCCGCCCTGCGCGACGCCGGGATCGAGGAGGACACGTCCTCGTGGGAGCTGCAGAAGAACCTGCTGCGCTTCTGCGAGCGCAACTTCGAGCGCCCCGGTCACGGCATCTGGGAGATGCGCGGGGACCCGGCCTTCTTCGTGCACGGCCGGGCCATGATGTGGGCCGCCTTCGACCAGGGCATCCGTGCGGTGGAGGAGCACGGGCTCGGCGGGCCGGTGCAGCGGTGGCGCGAGCTGCGGGAGCAGCTGTGCACCGAGATCATGGAGCGCGGCTTCGACGCGGAGCTGAATACCTTCACCCAGACCTACGGCAGCACCGAGGTCGACGCCTCGCTGCTCCAGCTGCCGCACACCGGGTTCGTGGCCTACGACGACCCGCGGATGCTCGGCACCGTGGCCCGGATCGAGGCGGACCTGCGCGGCGAGCACGGGCTGGTGCACCGGTACCGGACGGCCTCCGGGCTGGACGGGCTGGAGGGCGGGGAGTACCCGTTCCTGATCTGCACGTTCTGGCTCGTGGAGCAGTACGCGCGCAGCGGGAGGGTGGACGACGCCGGGGCGCTGCTGGAGCAGCTGGCCGGCTACGCCAACGACCTGGGCCTCTACGCCGAGGAGTTCGACCCCGACACCGGGCGGCTGGCCGGGAACTTCCCGCAGGCGTTCAGCCACCTGGGCTTCATCCGCGCCGTGGACGCCGTGGTGCGGGCGCGGGCCGGGGAGGACCTCCAGGAGCGGTCCGCGTCCTGACCCTGGGCGGTCCGCGTCCTGGCCGCGTGCGGGTGCGGTCCTGCTCCTGTGCGGGTGCCGCTCCAGCCTCGTGCGGGTGCCCTCCTAGCGCCGCGCGGTCACCGCCGGCGCACCGTGATCCGTGCGCCGCGCCGCGTGCGGGGCCGCCCCGGGTGCCGGGGCGCGTCCGCGCGCGAACGCCGTGGCGAGCACCACCAGCACGGCGGCGAGGACCGCGCCGTAGGCCAGGGTCAGCGACTGGGGCTCGTCCAGGGCCCGGCCGACCGCGATCCAGGACAGGCCCCACGCCGAGGCGGCGGCCACGGCCCAGCGCCCGCCGACCCGGTGCTGGATCCACGCCAGCACCGCGGCCAGCACGAGCACCACGGCCACGCCGATCCACTCGGCGCCCGGCCCCTCCTGGCGCACGCCCGAGGCGACGAGGGCGGCCGCGACGTTGGCCGCCGTCGCGACGGCGACCCAGCCCAGGTACAGCCCGAAGGTGCCGTCCACCACGAGCTGGTCCAGCCGGGTGCCCGGGTCCGGCAGCTCGGCCAGGCGCTGCACCAGCAGGCCCAGGACGAGGGCCAGGACGACGATGACGCCGACGCTGACCCAGATCCACCCCTGCTGGGTGACCAGCAGCCAGCCGGCGTTGAGGAGCATGGAGACCGCCGCGAGCCAGCCGGTGGCGCGGGCGCGCGGGTCCGCGGCGCGCGAGGGCAGCCACTGCCAGACGGTGTACGCGAACAGGCCCAGGTAGATCACCGACCAGATGGAGAACGCGGTGCCCGCCGGGGCGAGCAGGGTGGCGTCCGCGGCGAGGCTGCCGCCGGAGGACTCCTCGACCCGGGTGCCGAACAGGCCGATCCCCACCAGGGTGCCCAGCACGCACGCGATCTCGCTGACCGTGACCACGACCTGGCGGGTGCGGTCCGCGGCGGTCGGCCGGGCGGGTCCGGCGGGGGCGCGGACGGGGGAGGTGCTCACGGGAGGACCTTTCTCGAAGGGCGCGGATCCTTGCCCACCAGGGTAGGAGACGGACCTGGGAGCCGGCTTCGGAAGAGGTCCGCCCCGGAGGGTCCCCTAGAGTGACCGGATGGACTGCATCCAGAACCCCCGGCCCGTCGTGGGCCTGCTCGGGGCCACCGGCATCACCGGGCGCGTGGCGCTGGCCCACCTCGCGGCGCGGGCGGCCGAGGCGGGGGTCGGCGTCGTCGTCGGCGCCCGGGACCCCGAGCGCGTGCGCGCCCTGTGCGCCGAGCGCGGGATCCCCGTTCCCGAGATCGTGCCCGCCGACGTGACGGACCCCGGATCCCTGCGCGCGTTCGTGCGGCGGAGCGACGTCCTGGTCAACCTGGCCGGCCCCTACACCCGGCTGGCCCCGCCGGTGCTGGCCGCGTGCGTCGCGGAGGGCGTCCACTACCTGGACCTGACCGGGGAGTCGCAGCTGGCCCACCGCACCGACCGTGACCTGGACGCGCCCGCGCGGGCCGCCGGGGTGGCTCTCGTGCACACGGCTGGCTTCGAGGCCCTGCCCGCCGACGTGCTCGTGGACGCCGCCCGCCGGCACGCCGCCGCCCACGGCGAGACCCTGCGCACCGCGGACCTCGTGACCTCCGTGCGCACCCCACCGGGGACGGGGTTCTCGGAGTCGGTCTCGGGCGGGACCCTGCAGAGCCTCGTCGAGGTCCTGCGGGACCCCGACCCCGCCCGGATGGGGGACGTGGCCGCACGCCTTCCCGCGCCGGCGCCCGGCACCGGCACCGCCGCCGACCCCGGTGCGGTGCGCCGCACCAGCCCGCTGCGCCTGCGCGCCCGGACCGCCGGCGGCCGGGTGCTGGCCCCCATGAGCCCCCTCGCGGCGATCAACCCGCCGGTGGTCCACCGCACCCAGGCCCTCAGCCCCGTGCCGGGGGCCGCCGCGCACCCCCTCGCGTTCCGGGAGGCCGCGGACCTGGGCCGATCGGGAGGACTCCCGGGCGCCGGGCGGTTCGCCGCGGCCACGGCGGTCACCGCCGTCCAGTTCCTGGCCGGGCTCGCCGGCCGCCTGCCGCACCCGGTGCGCGCCCGTCTCGCGGGCGTCCTGGCGGCGCGGCTGCCGCAGGCGGGCACCGGCCCGACGGGGGACGTCCTCACCGGCCGGTCCTGGACGACCCGTGGCGTCTTCACCACCCACCAGGGCAGCACCTTCCCCGCGGTGCTGAAGGCGCAGGGCAATCCCGGCTACGGGACCACCCCCTGGCTGACCACGGAGCTGGCCCTGCGGATGGCGGTGCACGGCGTCCCGGACGCCGCGCTCGGCTCCTCCACCCCGGCCCTCGCCCTGGACGGGGATCTCGACGCGCTGCTGCCGGCCCGGGTGCGCATCACGGTCGGCTGAGCAGGACCGGCCGGGCAGAACCGGCCGGGCAGGACCGGCCGGGCAGGACCGGCCGGGCGCAGGGCACGACACCGCCCGGGCACGCAGCGAGCCCCGGCCCTCGGAACGAGGACCGGGGCTCACCGGGACGGCGCGCGGGGCGCTACGGCTTCAGCACCACCTTGATGCACCCGTCCTGCTTCTTCTGGAACTTCTCGTACATCTCCGGCGCCTCGTCCAGGGAGGCCGTGTGGGTCTTCAGGTCCAGGACGCCCAGCGGGTCCGAGGGGTCGTCCACCAGCGGGAGCAGGTCGTCGATCCACCGCTTCACGTTGCACTGCCCCATGCGGAACTGGAGCTGCTTGTCGAACATCGTCAGCAGGGGCAGCGGGCTCTTCGAGCCGCCGTACACGCCGCTGAGCGAGATCGTGCCGCCGCGGCGGACCGCGTCGATCGCGGTGTAGACGGCGTTGAGCCGGTCGCTGCCGGCGGTCTCCATGGCCTTGCGGGCCAGCGGGTCCGGCAGCAGCCCCACGGCCTGCTGCGCCAGGCCCGCCACGGGCGAACCGTGGGCCTCCATGCCGACCGCGTCCACCACGGCGTCGGGTCCGCGGCCGTCCGTGCTCTCGCGCAGCTCGTCGGCCACCCCCGAGTGCGAGTCCAGCGTCTCCACCCCGTGGCGCTCGGCCATGGCGCGGCGCTCCGCGACGGGGTCCACCGCGATCACGCGGTAGCCCAGGTGCCGGCCGATCCGCGCCGACATCTGGCCGATCGGGCCCAGCCCGAGCACGGCCAGGGAGCCGCCCTCCGGGGGCGCGGCGTACTGCACGGCCTGCCACGCGGTGGGCACCACGTCGGAAAGGTACAGGTAGCGCTCGTCCTCACCGGTGTCCGGGACCTTGATGGGCCCGTAGTCGGCGTGCGGCACCCGCAGGTACTCCGCCTGACCGCCGGGCACGGACCCGTACATGCGGGAGTAGCCGTAGATGGCGCACCCGCTGTTGTACTCGCGGACCTGGGTGGTCTCGCACTGGGACTGCAGGCCGTGCCGGCACATGAAGCAGTGCCCGCAGGAGATGTTGAAAGGGATCACCACGCGGTCACCTGGCTTGAGGTCCGTGACCGCGGAGCCGACCTCCTCCACGATGCCCATGGGCTCGTGGCCGACCACGTCGCCCTTGTCCATGAACGGGCCCAGCACCTCGTACAGGTGCAGGTCCGAGCCGCAGATGCCCGACGAGGTGATCCGCACGATCGCGTCCGTGGGCTCCTGGATCCTCGGGTCCGGAACCTCCTCCACGCTCACCGAGCGCTTTCCCTGCCATGTCAGAGCCTTCATCGATCCTCCTTCTCAGGGCCGGGGTCGCCGCCGTCGACGGGACCGTCAGCCTGCTGATCTGTTCGGTCGGGACCGATCCTACCCGCCGGGCTCGTCCCGGGGATAGGCCGCGGCCTGCCGGGGGGCGTTCCCGTCCCGCAGGAAGTAGGCCCCCACGGAGCCGGCCAGGGTCGCGAAGACGCCCACCGAGTACACCGCCAGCACGACCTCCAGGACCCGGGGGAAGCCGCCCTGCGCCCCGAGCTCCCGCCCCGTGATCGTGGACATCGCGGCGTCGGAGAGCGCCGGCCCGTAGTCCGGGTAGGCGCCCAGGACGTAGAGCAGCTGGCTCGAGACCAGGACGACGACGCCGGTCAGCGCCGCGAGCCAGCCGATCCTGCTGGACAGCAGCCGCCCGGCGGAGCGGGAGCCGCGGACCCCGGCCGAGAGCACGCTGCCGGCCCGGGTCAGGCGGGTGAGCCGGATCAGCCGGGCCGCCTGCAGCGCCCGGAAGAAGCGCAGGAAGGGGAGCAGGAGGAAGAGCACCTGCCACCAGTTGCGCTTCCAGAACGCCGCCGAGAACCGGGCGACGTAGGCGCGCAGCAGGAACTCGCTCACGAAGACCGCCCAGAACAGCCACCCGACCACGTTGAGGAAGGCCAGCAGGCCGGGGTCCTCCGCGAGCAGCTGGCCGAGCACCACGAACAGGAAGAGCACCCCCAGGATGCCCATCGGCCGGTCGAGCCGCCGGGCGAGCCCCTCGGCCAGGCCCAGCTGCTCCGCCTCCCGCGCGGCCGCGCCGGTGGAGCCCGTCCCCGGGGCCCGCTCCTCGTCCTCGGATCTCGTCACGTCGCCCGCCTGTCCCGTTCCCGTCGCTGGTTACTTCCGCGGTCCACGCTATGCGACCGGGCGTGCGGGGGCCGGTCTTGACCCACAGCGCAGGCCGGTTGCCAGCGGGTGCACCCCGGTGCCGGATCCGGTCCGCGCCGCCGTGACCTGCCCCACACTGATCGTCAACGGGTTCCGGCCCGCACCGATCCGCAGGGCCCGCCGCGCCCGCTTCCGGACCACCCGAGGAGATCCGCCATGCAGGAGACCACGCTCGCCACCCCGCCGTCCGCGCTCGGGGTCACCCACCCGCTCGACATGCTCACCCCGGCGGAGATCAGCGCCGCCCGCAGCATCCTCGAGGCCGCCGGCCTGCTGGGGCCGGACACCCGGTTCCCGCGGGTGCTGCCCGTGGAGCCGCCCAAGTCCGTGGTGCTCGGCCACCGGGAGGGCGCGGACGACTTCGACCGCTCGGTGGACGTCACCCTCCTGGACACGGGCACCGGCCGCACCCGCCGGGCGGTCGTGTCCGTGACGGCCGGGCAGGTCCGCTCGGTGGAGACCCTGCCCACGGGGGAGCACCCCTACGGGCAGGCGCAGTACCTGTTCGAGGAGTACGACCGGGCGGCGGAGATCGTGAAGGCGGATCCGCGCTGGCAGGAGGCCATGGCCCGCCGCGGCATCGAGGACACGACCCACACGTTCGTGGCCCCCCTGGCTCCGGGATTCTTCCCGCGGGAGGACGAGACGGGCAAGCGGGTGATCCGCTCGCTGACCTTCCACCGCCGCTTCGAGGGGGACAACCCGTGGGGGCACCCGGTGGAGGGCCTGATCGCGCACGTGGACCTCACGGCCGGGGAGGTCGTCCGGTTGGAGGACGAGGGCGACGTGCCGGTGCCCATGGCCGACGCCAACTACACCCCCGAGCACGTGGGCCCGGCCCGCACCTCGCTCAAGCCGCTGGACATCGTCCAGCCGGAGGGCCCGTCCTTCCAGGTGGAGGGCTCCCACGTCACGTGGGAGAACTGGAAGCTCCGCATCGGCTTCAACGCCCAGGAAGGACTGGTGCTCAACCAGGTCACGTTCCGCGACGACACCGGCGAGGAGCCCGAGGACCGCTCGGTGCTCCACCGCGGTTCCGTGCCGGAGATGGTGGTTCCCTACGGCGACACCACGAACACCCGCTTCTGGATCAGCTACTTCGACGCCGGGGAGTACCTGCTGGGCAAGAACGCCAACTCCCTGAAGCTGGGCTGCGACTGCCTGGGGGTGATCCGGTACTTCGACGCGTTCGTGGCCGACGACGAGGGCCACCCGATGGAGATCCCGCACGCCGTGTGCATGCACGAGGAGGACTACGGGATCCTGTGGAAGCACACCGAACCGGGGGAGGCCCCGCAGGTGCGCCGCTCCCGCCGGCTGGTGATCAGCTACTTCGCCACGATCGGCAACTACGAGTACGGCTTCTTCTGGTACTTCTACCTCGACGGCTCGATCCAGGTGGAGGCCAAGGCCACCGGCATCGTCTTCGCCGGGGCGTGCGAGCCCGGCCGGCCCAACCGGCACGCCGCCGAGGTCGCCCCGGGCGTGCAGGCCCCGGTGCACCAGCACCTCTTCTGCGCCCGTCTGGACGTCGCCGTCGACGGCACGGGGAACACCGTGCAGGAGGAGAACCTCGTGGCCCTGCCGATGGGGGAGGACAACCCCTACGGCAACGCCTTCACGTGGTCGCGCACCGACGTGACCCGGGAGTCCGAGGGGATCCGGGACGCGAACACCGAGACCGGGCGGAAGTGGTTCGTCACCAACCCGAACCGCCGCAACCACGTGGGAGAGCCCACCGCCTACCACCTGATCCCCATGCCCGGTCCGCGGCTGCTGGCCGCCGAGGGCTCCTCGGCGCGCCGGCGCGCGGCGTTCGCCACCCACCACCTGTGGGTCACCGCCTTCGACGCCGAGGAGAGGTTCCCGGCCGGGGACTTCCCCAACCAGCACGCCGGGGGCGGCATCGCCGACTGGGTCGCCCAGGACCGGCCGCTGGAGAACACCGACGTGGTGCTGTGGCACACCTTCGGCCCCACCCACATCCCGCGCACCGAGGACTGGCCGGTCATGCCGGTGGACTACTACGGCTTCTGGTTCAAGCCCTACGGCTTCCTCGACCGCAACCCGGCCCTGGACCTGCCCGACTGGTCCACCGCCGGCGGACGCTGCTGCGGCACCGAGGTCGGCCACGCCGATGCGGTCCCTGCCACGGAAAGCGCCCATGCCGTCACCGGCACCGGCGACCACCCGTCCCACGACTGCCACTGCGAGGGCTGAACCATGAGCACCAGCACCACATCGTCCGGAAACCTGCCCGCCTCCGGCGGGGCACCAGCACAGGGCCACCTCAGCGAGCACGGGGGCCTGGACCGTCGGACGCTGACCGTCCCCGCCCTGGTCTTCCTCATCATCGCCGCCTCGGCCCCGCTGACCGTGCTCGCCGGTGGTGTTCCGACGACCTACGCCGTCGCCGGCCTGACGGGGGTGCCCCTGGCCTATGTCCTGCTGGGGGTGCTGCTGGCCGTGTTCGCGGTGGGGTACGGGGCGATGTCCGCCCGGATCACCAACGCCGGCGCCTTCTACGCCTACATCGCCGACGGCCTGGGCCGACGTCAGGGCATCGGCGCGTCCTGGCTGGCGCTGGTCAGCTACAACGCCATGCAGATCGGGCTCTACGGGCTCTTCGGCTTCGCCCTGTCCTCCTTCCTGGAGGCCCGGCTGGGCCTGACCCTGCCCTGGTGGGCCTGCGCCCTGGCCGGGCTCGTGCTGGTCGGTGTGCTCGGGGTCAGCAGGGTGGACCTCTCCGCGAAGGTGATCGCCGTCCTGGTGGCCCTGGAGTTCCTGGTGGTGATCGTCGTCGACGTCGTCTCCCTCACGGTGGCCCCCGAGGGGATCAGCGCGCAGCCGCTGACGCCCTCCGAGTTCCTCGCTCCGGGCATCGGGGCGTTGCTGGCCTTCGGGATCGCGGCGTTCATGGGCTTCGAGTCCGGCGCGATCTACAGCGAGGAGGTCAAGAACCCTGCCCGTTCCGTGCCGAGGGCCACGTTCATCGCGGTGCTGATCATCTCGGTGTTCTATGCCGTGTCCGCCTGGGCCCTGGCCATGGGGGTCGGGCCCGGTCAGATCGTGGCCGCCTCCCAGGAGCTCGGCCCGGACCTGGTGTTCGTGTTCCTGGGAGAGCACGGCGGGGTGCTGCTGACGGACATCGCCCAGGTCCTGTTCATCACCAGCCTGCTCGCCGCGCTGATCGCCTTCCACAACGCCGTGGCCCGCTACTTCTTCTCCCTGGGCCGCGAGTCCGTGCTGCCCCGCCGGCTGGGGGCCGTGGGGCGGCGCAACCACGCCCCGGTGGCCGGTTCGCTCACGCAGAGCGGACTGGCCGTGGTGCTCGTGGCCGTGTTCGCCGTCGCCGGGCTGAACTCGGAGCTGGGCCCCCTGTTCCCGGTGCTGACGCTGTTCACCTGGCTCACGAACGCCGGGGCCTTCGGGCTGATCTTCCTCCTGGCCCTCACCTCCCTGGCCGTCATCGGGCACTTCCGGCGGGACCCCGGCGGGCACTCCGCCTGGGTGCGCTGGATCGCCCCCGCCGTCTCGGGCCTGGGCCTGGGCACGGTCTTCGTGCTCATCCTCGTGAACTTCGACGTCCTCATCGGTGCGGAGGGCCCCAGCCCGCTGGCGGTCGTCATGCCCGCGATCATCTTCGCCACCGGAGTCCTCGGACTGGTCTGGGGCGAGTACCTCAGGCGCCGTCGCCCCGCGGTGTTCGCCGGGGTGGGCTCCGGCCGCGCCGTCGGGGACGGCCGGCCGGGGGCCGGCCCGCAGGAGGACGCGGAGCCCGAGCAGACGGTGCAGCTCGAGCAGACGGTGGAGCCCGAGCGCACCGCGGAGCACGGGTGAGCGCGGCGGGGGCCGCGGTCGCGGTGCCGGCCCGGACGCCGCGCCTGCTGGGCGACCCCCTCCGGGGCGCGCTCGCCCTGGGGACCGGTGTCTCCGTGGTCCTGCACGCACAGATGGCCCTCGGCGGCACCCACGGGCGCGGGTGGTCCGTGCTCATGGGCCTCATGGCGGTGCTGTGCCTCCCCTGCCTGGTCGCCCTCGTCCGTCCGGCGGCCGTGCACCCGGCGGCCGGCACGGTGCGGATGGCTCTGGGGACGGCCCTGGCCATGGCGCTCGGCCACGTCCTGCTGCTGCCGCTGATGAGCGGCGTCGGTGGTCATGCCCAGCACGGCACCCCGTCCGCCGGGACGGTGCCGGCCGCCGCAGGAGGCGCCGCCCACGGAGCCGGAGTGCTGCTCGTGGTCGGCGTCGAGCTGGCCGTGGCCGTCCTGGCGGTCGTGTGGCTGCGCCGTTCCGAACGGCGGCCGGTCTGCCGCCCGGTCTAGGATGGGACCACCGTTGTGATCGCAGTCACGGCGGGCCGGCCCGGTGCGGCCCGCCGCCGTTCCGGAGAGGGGGACTCCCGCATGGCCTCGACACCGCTTCCGCCGCGCCCCGCGCCGGCGGAGCCCGTGCTGGCCGAGACGATCCAGGACTGGACCCGGCTCGCCTCGCAGTCCTTCGTGCCGCTGCGGTGCACCACCACGGCCCGGCGGACCTTCCGTGCGAGCCTCGTGGCGCGGGACGCCGGGAACCTGCACGTCACCCACATGCGGGTCGGCCCCCACGCCGTCGAGCGCGTGCCCGGCACGGCCGACGGCGAGGGGTGCTTCAAGGTGAACCTGCAGCTGGAGGGCCGCTGCTCCGTGGAGCAGGCGGGCCGCCGCAGCGTGCTGGCGCCGGGTGACCTGGCGCTCTACGACACCTCCGCCCCCTACCGGCTCGAGTTCACCGAGGACGCCCGGCTGCTGGTGCTCATGTTCCCGCACGGCGTGCTCGACCTGCCCCCGGCGGCGGCCGGGCAGCTGCGGGCGGCCCGGCTCGGGTCGGAGACCGCCGTGCACGGGATGGTCTCGAGCTTCCTCGCCTCGATGGCCGAGCGGATGGACGCCCTGACCGGCATGAACGGGCAGCGCCTGGGCAACTCGGCCCTGGACCTGCTCACCACCTCGTTCAACCTCGAGCTCGACGACCAGGTGGCGGCCTCGGCCCACGAGGCGGACCGGCTGCGCGCCACGGTGCACGACTGGGTCGAGGCGAACCTCTCCCGCCCGGACCTCGATCCCACGACGATCGCCCGCGCCCACTTCATCTCGGTCCGGCGGCTCCACCAGCTCTTCCACGAGGAGGGCACCACCGTCTCCGCGTGGGTCCGCACCCGCCGGCTGGAGCGGTGCCGGCGGGCCCTCGAGGACCCCGTGAGCGCCGGGGTGCCCGTCGGGCGGATCGCCGCCCGCTGGGGGTTTCCCGACGCCGCCCACTTCTCCCGCGTGTACAAGGCCGCCTACGGCGTCTCCCCGTCCGAGGCGCGCGCCCGGGCGCTCACCGGCTGACGCGCCCACCTGTCCGGCAGGCCGCACCCGCCGGCGCTCGCGGCGTGGTTCGGGCTGGAGTGGGAGGCTTCCGGGGCGCCCCGCGGGCCCTCGAGGAGCAGATGCGCGGCACCGAGGACCTCTGGGCGCGGATCGCCGAGCAGCACGGGCTGGTCGAGCCCGACCTCGCGCGGGTGGCCTCGTGGTGGCACACGGACGCGGACCTGGGCCGGCCGATCGAGGTGGTCGCGGACATGTCCAAGAGCCGGCCGGCCGGGTTCACGGGGTACCGCCGCACCCAGGACTGCTTCACCCGCCTGTTCGACCGCTACCGGGCCGAGCGCGTCATCCCCTGACCTGGTGGGGCCGTCAGCCGCCGAGGAGCGGTGCGACGGCCTTCACCAGCTGCTGGGCGCCCAGGATGCCGAAGAGCAGGGCGGTGATCCCCAGCGCGGTGTTGGTGTGCCACCTGTTGGCCCACTCCTTGGGGATCCGGCGTCCGTTGAGCAGGCCCAGCAGGGTGAGCGCCAGGAAGGGCATGAACAGCGAGCCCAGGACGCCGTAGGCGAGGATCAGCCGATGGGCTGGCCCAGGGCGAAGAGGAGCATGGGCGGGAACGTCAGCCAGAGCACGTAGAAGCGGAAGTACTTGCCGCCGACCCGGGTGTCGGGGTGGCCGGACTCCTTGCCGCGGATGTTGCCCCAGAAGTCGGCGAACATCAGGGACACGCCGTTCCACACGCCGATGATCGAGGAGAAGGAGGCGGCCCAGAAGCCGACGAGGAAGCCGGTGCCGACCACGTCGCCGTACTCCGCGCGGAGCACGGCGTAGAGGTCCAGCAGGCCCTCGTCCCCGGAGCTGAGCGCCACGCCGGCGGATCGGACCACCTCGGCGCCGACGATCAGCATGGCGATGACGAAGATGCCCGTGACCACGTAGGCCACGGAGTTGTCGATCCGCATGACGCGCATCCACTTGGGCGTGTACCAGCCCTTCTCCCGCAGCCAGTAGCCGTAGGCGGCCAGCGTGATGGTGCCGCCGACCCCACCGGCGAGAGCCAGGGTGTAGAGCACCCCGCCCTCCGGGATGACCGGCACGAGGCCCCCGATCATCTCGGGGACGTTGGGGGTGGCGATGACCGCCAGCCCCACCACGGTGACGAACATCAGGCCGACCAGCGCGGCGGTGATCTTCTCGAAGGTGGCGTACCTGCCGAACCACACCATGACGAACCCGAGCAGGCCCATGACGATCGCCCAGGCCCACAGGGGCAGGACGGGGAAGACAGCGGCCAGCGGAAGGGCGGCGGAGGACATCGCGGTGGCGCCGTAGACGAAGCCCCAGATCATGATGTACGGCCCGAAGTACCATGTGGTCCACCGGCCCAGCGAGCGCCAGCCCTCGAAGATGGTGCGGCCCGTGGCGAGCGTGAAGCGCCCGGCGCCCTCCACCAGGATGATTTTCAGGACCACGCCGAGGACCACGGCCCACAGCAGCCCGTAGCCGTAGCGGGACCCGGCCACCAGGGTGGCGACCATGTCCGCGGCGCCCACGCCGGTGGCCGCGACGACCAGTCCCGGGCCCACGATCCGCCATTTGGCCGGCGACCCGCCGTCGTCGTCCGTGCGGGCGGCGTGCGCCCCGAAGCCGGGGTCGTTCTCTGTGCGCAATGCGTGTCCTCGTCGTCGCGTCCGATGCGCGTTCCGTGGCGGAACCGGACGGCGAGCGCGCTGCGGTGCCGACGTCCGCACCGGAGTCGCTGTGCTCCGAGACACAGTACATGGTGGGCGGCACCGGAGACGGCCGGCGCACCGGCCGACGGCCCCGGTGCGTCCGACCGCGGTGGAGCCGTCCGCGCCCGGGTCAGGAGATGCCGTTCTCCTGCAGCCACATCTCGAGCAGCCCCAGCTGCCACAGCACGTTGGAGCGCAGCGGCGTGTGGTGCCGGTTGGGGTCCGCCAGCAGGGACTCCACCACCTCGGAGTTGTAGAGCCCGCGCCGCACCGCCGCCGGATCGGTCAGCGCCGCCTCGACCCGGTCCAGGGTCCCGCCCTCCAGGGTGCGGATCGCCGGGACCGGGAAGTAGCCCTTCTTCCGGTCGATGACCTCGTCCGGGACGATCCCGCGCGCGGCGCGCTTGAGCACGCCCTTGCCGCCGTCGGCGAGCTTGAGCTCGGGCGGGATGCGCCCGGCGAACTCCACGAGCTCGTGGTCCAGGAACGGCACCCGGGCCTCGAGGCCCCAGGCCATGGTCATGTTGTCCACCCGCTTCACCGGGTCGTCCACGAGCATCACCGTGGAGTCGGTGCGCAGCGCGGCGTCGACGGCCGTCTCGGCCCCGGGGCGGCCGAAGTGGCGCTCGATGAACGCCGTGGGCGCGTCGTGGGTCGCCATCCACTCCGGGGACAGGACCTTGGCCAGCCGCGACCACGGGCGGTCGAAGAACGCCTCCGAGTAGGTCTGGCGCGCGTCGTCGCGCGCGACGTCGGCCAGCGGCGGGTACCAGTGGTAGCCGCCCAGCACCTCGTCGGCGCCCTGGCCGGACTGGACGACCTTGACGTGCTTCGAGACCTCCTCGCTGAGCAGGTAGAAGGCCACGCAGTCGTGGCTGATCATCGGCTCGCTCATCGCGGCCACGGTCCGGTCGATCGCCGGGACCAGCCGGGCGTCGTCGATCGCGATCTGGTGGTGGTCGGTGCCGAAGCGGCGCGCCACGCGGGAGGAGAACTCGAACTCGTCCCCGGACTCCTCGCCCCGGGACTCGAAGCCGATGCTGAACGTCTGCAGGTCCTCCTGCCCGCTCTCCGCGAGCAGGGCCACCACGAGGCTGGAGTCGATCCCGCCGGACAGCAGCACGCCCACCGGCACGTCCGCCACCATGCGCCGCTTCACCGCGGTGCGCAGCTTCTCGACGAGGCCGTCCTGCCAGTCCTGCGCCGACCAGTCCGAGCGGTCCTCGTCCCGGGTGAACTGCGGGTTCCAGTACTCGTGGTCGGAGGCCGACCCGTCCGGCTCGATCGTGCGCACGGTTGCCGGCGGCATCTTCCGCACGCCCTTGAGGATGGTGCGCGGGGCCGGGACCACCGAGTGGAAGGTGAGGTAGTAGGACAGGGCGGTGCGGTCGATCGAGGTGTCGACGTCGCCGGCGGCGAGCAGCGCCTGCACCGTGGAGGCGAACCGCAGCCGCGCCCCCGTGTGGTCGACGTAGAGGGGCTTGATCCCCAGCCGGTCCCGGGCGAGGACCGTGCGCCCGCTCGTGTGCTCGGTGATCGCGAAGGCGAACATGCCGTGGAAGTGGTAGACGCACTCCCGGCCCCAGCGGTGGTAGGCCTTCAGGGCGACCTCGGTGTCCGAGGTGGAGAAGAACTCGTAGCCCATGCCGCGCAGCTCCTCGCGCAGCTGCCGGTAGTTGTAGATCATGCCGTTGAACACGATCGACAGGCCCAGGCGGGAGTCCACCATCGGCTGCCCGCCCGAGGGGCTGAGGTCCACGATCTTCAGCCGGCAGTGGCCCATGGCCACCGCGCCCTGGGCCCAGACGCCCGATCCGTCCGGCCCGCGGCCGGACTGGGCGCAGGTCATGCGGTGGATCGTGCCCGGGTCCGCGGTCGCGCCGTCGAACCGGATCTCACCGGCGATGCCGCACATCAGCGCTCACCTCCGCCGCAGGTCCAGGAACTGGTCGGGTGGGACGAGCCGTGGCGGGAGAGCATCTCCCCAGTCTAGGCGTTCGGCGCGGATCGGCGGTCGGTGTCCTGCGCCAGACCGTCCACCAGTGCCAGCGCCCGGTCCCGGGTCGTCCCCGCGACGTGCTCGGGGGTGCCCGCGACCCGCAGGGCCGTGTCCGCGATGCGGTGCGCCGCGTCGTCGGGCAGGCGCGGCGCACGGCGCTGGCGCTGCAGGATGACGTTCTCCACGAGCCCCATGACCACGGCCGCGTCGAACGGTGTCGCCGGGCGCCCGCTCGTGCGCTCCAGCAGGGTTCCGTAGATCCGCTCCAGCGCGTCCCGGTTCTCGTGGAACTCCTCGAACCCTTCGCCGCGCAACTCCGGGGCGAAGTAGAGCGCCCCGAGGTTCTGCGGGTCCTCGAGCAGCAGCCGGGTGTCCGCGAAGCACAGGGCCCACAGCAGTACGTGCCCGGGGGCGTCGGCCGCCAGCAGCCGCTCGGCGAGGCGGCGCGAGGGCACCACCGTGCCGAGCACCAGGCGCAGCAGGACCTCCTCCTTGGAGCGGAACCAGTGGTAGACGCTCGCCTGCTGCAGGCCCGCGGCCTCCGCGATCGCGCGGGTGCTCGTCCGGGCGAAGCCGTGGCGCACGAACAGGTCCCCGGCGGCGTGGAGGACGTCCTGCTCGGCCCCGCGCCCCGTGGGGGAGGCGGGATTCTTGCGCGGGCGTCCTCGGCTCTTCGTCACGGGACAGAACCTACCAATCCCGCCCGCCGCTCGGCGGGGCGAGCAGGGGGCGTGGAGTTACCTCCCCGAAACGCCCGCCTGACCCGGGGGAAATCCCGCCCTGCTCTAATACCTGTCAACCGACAGAAAATCCGTCCGAGAAGGAGCCGGCCATGACCGTCACCCAGACCACGTCCGCCACCGGGACGACCGCCGGGGCCCGGGCCCACGCCCGCGCCCAGGAGGGCACCGTCGTCGCGTGCAGCCCCACCGTGCCCGCCACGACCTACGAGGACGCCCCGGCCCGGGTGGCGCCGGAGGACATCGTGTGGGCCGAGCGCGTGGCGGGCGGCAACTACACGCACAAGGTCCTGGCCCGCGGCACCGCCGTCCGGCTCACGGACGTGACCGGCGACGCCTGCGCCTCGGTGCTGCTCTACAACGCCGCGGAGCCGTTCGAGCGGCTCAACGTGGCGGACACGATGAAGATCCAGTGGCAGGTCCGCAGCGGCGCCGGGCAGGTGCTGCTCTCCGACCAGGGCCGTGCGCTGGCCACCGTGGTGGAGGACAGCTCGGGCCACCACGACGCCCTCTACGGCGCCAGCTCCCGGGCCCGCAACGAGGAGCGCTACGGGGACGGGCAGCCCCAGGGCCCCAGTCCGGCCGGGCGCGAGCTGCTCGTCCTGGCGGGCGCCAAGCACGGGCTCTCCCGGCGGGACGTCCCGCCCTGCGTCTCGTTCTTCCAGGGCGTGGAGGTCGGCCCCTCCGGCCGGCCGGTGTTCACGGGCTCCGCCGGGGCGGGCGCCTCCCTGACCCTGGTCACCGAGATGCCGTGCGTGCTGCTGCTCGCCAACGCCGCCCACCCCCTGGATCCGCGTGAGGAGTACGTGAGCACTCCGCTCGACGTCGTCGCCTGGCGCGCCCGGGCGACCGCCCCCGAGGCCCCCGCCTGGAACTCGGCGCCCGAACGCCGCCGCGCCTACCAGAACACCGCCGAGTACCTCCGCGCCCGCGGCCTGGTCTGAGCTCCTGCAGCGACGAGGAAAGGAACCCATCATGACTGCTCCCACCACCACTCCGGTCCCCGCCGACCGCGCGGCCGACCTCGCGTCCCGGTTCGGCCCCGAGCTGCGCCGCGAGACCGTGGCCCCGCTCGCCCCCTGGTCCACCGTCCTGCGGGCCGGCCAGGTGCTCACCATCGTGGACGTGGACGGCAACCAGGCCGTCGACTTCCTGGTCTACGACGCCGCGGACACCGCCCGCGCCTACAGCGCGCAGGCCACCCTGCAGGGCCAGGACAGCGTCTACCTGAGCGCCGGGTCGATCCTGCGCAGCAACGAGCACGACCCGCTGCTGACCGTCGTCGGAACGGACGTCGAGCGCCACGACACCCTCGGCGGGGCCTGCTCGAAGGAGTCCAACACCCTGCGCTACGGCCACCACACCTGGTCCCAGCACGGGTGCGCGGACAACTTCCTGGCGGAGCTCTCCCGGTACGGCATGGGCAAGCGGGACCAGGTCTCCAACATCAACTGGTTCATGAACGTCCCGGTGGACCCGGACGGCGCCCTGGGCATCGTGGACGGCATCTCCGCCCCCGGACTCTCGGTGAGCCTGCGGGCGGAGCGGGACGTGCTGGTGGTGGTCTCCAACTGCCCGCAGGTCAACAACCCCTGCAACGGCTTCGACCCCTCCCGCGCCGAGATGATCGTCTCTGCCGGCACGGCGGTCCCGGCCGGTCAGGAGGCGTGAGCATGAGCGTCTTCGACACCGTCCTCGTGGCCAACCGCGGCGAGATCGCCGTGCGGATCATCCGCTCCGTGCAGGCCCTCGGGCTGCGCGCCGTGGCCGTGTACTCGGACGCCGACCGCGGCTCCCTGCACGTGGCCGCCGCCGACGAGGCCGTGCACCTGGGGGCCTCGCCCGCCGCGGAGAGCTACCTGGACATCGCCGGGATCCTCGCCGCGGCCGAGCGCACCGGGGCCGGGGCGATCCACCCCGGCTACGGGTTCCTCTCCGAGAACACGGACTTCGCCGCGGCCTGCGACGCCGCCGGGATCGTGTTCGTCGGCCCCACCGAGGAGCAGCTGCGCGTCTTCGGTGCCAAGCACACCGCGCGCGACGCCGCCGTGGCCGCCGACGTGCCCCTGCTCGCCGGCACCGGGCTGCTCGGCTCCCTCGAGGAGGCGCTGGCGCAGGCCGAGGGCATCGGCTGGCCGGTCATGCTCAAGGCCACCGCCGGCGGCGGCGGGATCGGCATGCAGGAGTGCCGCGACGCCGGAGACCTGCGCGCGGCCTGGGAGAGCGTCCGGCGCGTGGCCGGGGCGAACTTCTCCTCCGCCGGGGTCTTCCTGGAGCGGCTCGTGGACCGGGCCCGGCACGTCGAGGTGCAGGTCTTCGGCGACGGGCGCGGCGACGTCCTCGTCGTCGGGGACCGGGACTGCACCCTGCAGCGCCGCCACCAGAAGGTGGTCGAGGAGGCCCCGGCCCCGGACCTGCCCGAGCACGTGCGCGCCACGATCCACGACGCCGCCCGGCGGCTGTGCGCCTCCGTGGACTACCGCTCCGCCGGCACGGTCGAGTTCATCTACGACCCCGGCCGCCAGGAGGCGGCGTTCCTCGAGGTCAACACCCGCCTGCAGGTCGAGCACCCCGTCACCGAGGCCGTCTACGGCGTGGACCTCGTCGAGTGGATGCTCCGCCTGGCCGGCGGGGACCGCACCATGGTGGACGCCGAGCTCACCGCCCGCGGCGCCGCCGTGGAGGCCCGGGTCTACGCGGAGAACCCCGACCGGGACAACCTGCCCAGCGCCGGCACCGTCACCGGCCTCGTGGTCCCGGACGGCGTCCGGGTGGACTCCTGGATCGAGGTCGGCTCCGAGGTCAGCGCCTTCTACGACCCCCTGCTGAGCAAGTTCGTCGCCCACGGCGCGGACCGGGAGCAGGCCTGGGCGCGGCTGGGCGAGGCCCTCGAGCAGGCCCGGGTGCACGGGGTGGCCACGAACCTGGGCGTGCTCCGGGCGATCCCGCAGCTGCCCGCGGTCCGCGACGTCGAGCACTCCACCGCCACCCTGGAGGGCGTGCGCAGCGCCCAGCCGCGCCTGGAGGTCCTGAAGTCCGGGCTGCTGACCACCGTCCAGGACCGGCCCGGGCGGATCGGGTACTGGCCGGTGGGCATCCCGCCGTCGGGCCCGATGGACGAGCTGTCCTTCCGGCTGGGCAACGAGGCGCTGGGCAACCCCGAGCGCGCCGCCGGCCTCGAGGTGACGATGGCCGGGCCGACCCTGCGCTTCCACACACCGGCCCGGGTGATGGTCACGGGCGCCCCGGCCGAGGTGCTGGTGAACCGGCGGCCGGCGGCGCAGTGGGCCGTGCTCGAGCTCGCCGCCGGGGACGTGCTGGCGATCGGGCGCGCCGAGCAGGGCATGCGCGCCTACCTGCTCGTCGAGGGCGGGCTGGACGTCCCGCTGGTGCTGGGCTCCGCGGCCACCTTCGTGCAGGGCGAGATCGGCGGGGCCGCCGGCCGCGCGCTCGCTCCCGGCGACGTCCTGGGGATCAGCACCCCGGCCGTGCCGCACGAGGTCGCCGACGTCCCGCTCGCCGAGCGCCCGCAGGTCGGCGCCTACTGGGAGGTCGGGGTGCTCGAGGGCCCCCACGCCGCCCCCGAGTTCTTCACCGCCGCCGACATGGAGGAGTTCTACGCCGCGGACTGGGAGGTCCACTTCAACTCCGACCGCACCGGCGTGCGCCTCGTCGGCCCCCGGCCCCAGTGGGCCCGCCGCGACGGGGGCGAGGCCGGGCTGCACCCCTCCAACATCCACGACACCCCTTACGCCGTGGGCGCGGTGGACTACACCGGCGACATGCCCATCCTGCTCGGCCCCGACGGTCCCAGCCTGGGCGGGTTCACCTGCCCGGCCACGGTGGCCGAGGGGCAGAAGTGGAAGCTGGGCCAGCTGCGCGCCGGGGACCGGGTGCGCTTCGTGCCCATCACCCAGGCGCAGGCCGCGCAGCTGCGCCGTGAGCCCCGCGCCCGGGTGCTCGCCGACCGCGCGGCCGTGGTCGACGGCGGCGTGGTCACCGCCGTGGCCGCCACCGGCGACCGCCCGTCCCTGACCGTGCGGCGCAGCGGGGACGCGAACGTGCTCGTCGAGTACGGCGAGATGACCCTGGACATCGCCTCCCGGATGCGGGTCGAGGCGCTGCGCCGGGCCCTGCAGGAGCAGATCGACGACGGCGCGCTCCCCGGGGTGCTCGAGCTGACCCCGGGCATCCGGTCCCTGCAGATCCACCTCGACCCGGAGCTGCTCGGCCTGGACGAGGTCCTGGCGCGGGTGCTGGCCCTCGACGCCGCGCTGCCCGCCACCCACGACCTCCGGCTGCCCAGCCGCACCGTGCACCTGCCGCTGTCCTGGGACGACCCCGCCACCCGCGAGGCCATCCGCCGGTACGAGAAGGGCGTGCGCGACGACGCCCCGTGGTGCCCCTGGAACATCGAGTTCATCCGGCGGATCAACGGCCTGGACTCGGTCGAGGACGTGCGCTCGGTGCTCTTCGAGGCCGAGTACCTGGTCCTGGGCCTGGGCGACGTCTACCTCGGGGCGCCCGTGGCCACCCCGGTGGACCCCCGGCACCGGCTCGTGACCACGAAGTACAACCCGGCCCGCACGTGGACGCCGCAGAACGCCGTGGGCATCGGCGGCGCCTACCTGTGCGTCTACGGCATGGAGGGCCCCGGCGGCTACCAGTTCGTGGGCCGGACCACGCAGGTGTGGTCCACCCACCGGCAGCGCGGGCCCTACGAGGAGGGCACCCCCTGGCTGCTGCGCTTCTTCGACCGGATCAAGTGGTACCCGGTCTCCTCCGAGGAGCTCGAGGGCATGCGCGCGGACATGGCCGTGGGCCGGCTGCCGCTGCGGATCGAGGAGGGCGAGTTCTCCATGGCCGAGTACGCGGCCTTCCTCGCCGAGCACCGGGAGGGCATCGACGCCTTCGAGGCGCGCCGCCGCTCCGCCTTCGACGCCGAGCGGCAGGCCTGGGAGGACGCTGGGGAGTTCGAGCGCGTGGCCGCGCTCGCGGAGGTCGCCGCGGAGGAGGACGTCGCCGTGGAGATCCCGGACGGCTGCGAGGGCGTCGAGGCGCAGTTCGCCGCCAACGTCTTCCGGGTCGACGTCCGGGCCGGGGACCGGGTCCGGGAGGGCCAGACCCTCCTGGCGGTCGAGGCCATGAAGATGGAGGCGCCCGTGATCGCCCCCGCGGACGGCGTGGTGCACAGCGTCGTCGTCGAGCCGGGGGCGCACGTGGGCCCGGGGGCGGTGCTGGCCGTGGTCCGCCCGGACAAGAACGACCCGGACACGGGCGGCCCGGACGTCGTCGGTGCGGACACGGCCGTGCCGGATGCGTCCGTCGCGGAGGCGGCCCCGCAGGCGCCGGCCACCACGGCAGACGAGCCGGCCGCGGACGTGAACGGACCGGCCGCACCCGCGGACGAGCCCGCCGTGACCCGGACCGTCTGAGCCGCGGCGCGGATCCCGAGAACGAGGAGGACAGAGATGACGACCACCACCACCGCCGCCCCGGCCCCGACCGGACCGGCCACGAACGGGGCCGAGCCTGCGGAGCGCGCCGCCCACGAGCTCGTGGCGCAGCGCTATCGGCTGATCGAGGAGGCGGACCGGCCCGAGGTCTGGATCGGCCTGCGCCCGGAGGCCGACGTGGCCGCGGACGTCGCCCGGGCCCTGGCCGCCCGCGCCGCGGGCGGGCACCTGCCGCTCGCGGGCACGCTGTTCGCGGTGAAGAACAACATCGACGTGGCCGGGCTGCCGACCACGGCGGCCTGTCCCGCCTTCGCCTACGAGCCCGCGGCCGACGCCACGGTGGTGCGCCGGCTCAAGGACGCCGGTGCCGTGGTGCTGGGCAGCACCAACCTCGACCAGTTCGCGACCGGGCTCGTCGGCACCCGCAGCCCGTACGGCGCCGTGCGGCACGCCGAGGACCCCGCGCGGATCTCCGGCGGGTCCAGCAGCGGCTCCGGCGTGGCCGTGGCCCTGGGCTTCGCCGACTTCGCCCTCGGCACGGACACCGCCGGCTCCGGCCGGGTGCCCGCCGCCCTGCACGGACTCTACGGCGTCAAGCCCACCAAGGGCGTGGTGCCCGCCACCGGGGTGGTGCCGGCCTGCCGCAACCAGGACGTGGTGACCACCATGGCCCGCGAGCTCCGCCTGGCCCGGCTCGCGGCGGACGTCATGTCCGGCGTCGACGACGGCGACGCCCGCTCCCGCGCCTGCGGCCCGCGCCGCGCAGCCGGCCTCGACCGCGTCATCGGGTACGCCGTGCCCGAGCAGCTGGGCGAGCTCGCCCCCGGCTGGACCGAGGCCTACGCCGCCGCGGTGCGGCAGTTCCGGAACCGGGGGTTCCGCACCGAGCCGGTGGACGTCGAGCCGTTCCTGGCCGCGGCGGCCCTGCTCTACGACGGCGCCTTCGTCGCCGAGCGCTGGACGGCCGTGGGCGCCTTCGTGGAGGCCCACCCGGACGAGGTCGACCCGACGGTGGGGCGGATCATCGCCGCGGCCGGGCGGATCCCGGCCCACCGCGTCTTCGCCGACCAGGAGTTCCTGGACGGCTGCGCCCGCACGGCCCGGCAGGTGTTCGGCGCGGTGGACGCCCTCGTGCTGCCCACCACGACCTTCCACCCCACCCTCGCCGAGCTCGAGGCCGACCCCGTGGGCGCCAACAGCCGGATGGGC
Organism: Kocuria sp. CNJ-770; assembly: GCF_001942375.1. Lineage (NCBI taxonomy): Bacteria > Bacillati > Actinomycetota > Actinomycetes > Micrococcales > Micrococcaceae > Kocuria > Kocuria sp. CNJ-770. Next base: position 4,385 of record NZ_MKJW01000089.1, on the reverse strand, counting down.
CGCTTCACCAACTTCGCCAACCTGCTCGACCTCGCCGCGCTCGCGGTGCCCGCCGGCCGGGTGGACGGCCTGCCGTTCGGCGTGCAGCTGGTGGGGGACACCTTCGAGGACGCCCGGCTCGTGGACGTGGCGCGGGAGGGCGGCTTCGGTGGCTGCTGAGACCGCGTCCTCGCGCGCTGCGTCTGCGGCCGCTGCTCGCTCCGCCCCCGCGTCCCCGGCTGCCGTGCCCGCCGTCGGCGCGTCCACGGCGACGGCGTCCTCGGCCGCCGGATCCGGCGCCCCGGAGCTGCTGCTCGTGGTCGCGGGGGCGCACCTGCGCGGCCAGCCGCTGCACCACCAGCTGGCCGAGCGCTCCGCCCGGTTCGTGCAGGCCACCAGCACGGCCCCCGAGTACCGGATGTTCGCCCTCGACACCGTGCCGGCCAAGCCCGGGGTGCTCCGCGTCCCGGAGGGCGGGGCCGCCCTGGCCGTGGAGGTCTGGGCGCTGGACGCCGCGGCGTTCGGCACTTTCGTGGCCGGGCTGCCCGCGCCCATGGCCATCGGCAGGGTCCGCCTCGCCGGCGGCCGGGAGCTGCCCGGGTTCCTCGTGGAGCCGTTCGCGCTCGAGGGCGCCCAGGACATCACGGCCCACGGCGGCTGGGCCGCCTACCGCGAGGCCACGGCCTGACCGGGGCGGGACCACCGCCCCGGTGCCGGGCGGGCTCAGGCGGCGGCCTCCAGCACGAGCAGCGCCTGCTTCGCCTCCAGTCCGCCGATGTACCCGCCCAGGCCGCCGTCGCCACGCAGCACACGGTGGCAGGGGACGACCACCGGCAGCGGATTACTGGCGCAGGCCGTGCCCACGGCCCGCACCGCCTGCGGGCGCCCGACCGACCGGGCCACCGCGCCGTAGGACTGCGTGCTGCCGTAGTCGATCTCCGGCAGGTGCTCCTGGACGAGGCGGCGGAAGCCCCGGGAGAGCGAGCGGTCCAGGGGGAGCTCGAAGCGGGTGCGGGTCCCGGCGAAGTACTCCCGCAGCTGCTGCGCCGCCGGCTCCAGCCGGGCCGGGGCGTGCAGGATGCGCGGACCGAGCCGGTCGGCCAGGTCCGCCAGGACCTGCTCGTGGTCCTCCCGGGCGTAGGCGACCCGGGCCAGGCCCCGCTCCGTGGCGGCGAGCAGCAGCGTCCCCACCGGGGTCTCGAGCGTGGTGTACGCGACATCGAGGACGCCCGCGGCTGCGGCGGCGTCCTCCAGCCGCCGGTGCAGGCGCTCGAGGGTGCTGCCCGGCACGGGGACGGAGGTCAGCAGGGCTTCCGGCCGCGGGGTGTCCTGGTGGGTGCTCATCGGTCCTCTCCTTCGAGGTCGGTCGTGGTCAGGGTCCGGCGCAGGGCGGCCAGGCCGTCGGCGGCGGCCCGGCGGGCGGCCTCCGGGGTGCCGCCCAGCAGCTCGGCGATCTGCCGGTAGGGCAGCCCGCCCAGGTAGCGGTAGGCCACCACGTGGCGCTGCCGGGGCGGCAGGGCGGCCACCGCCGCCCACACCGGGGAGTCGTGCTCGGGCACCGCGTCCCGGTGCGCGGGCGGCTCCGGCAGGACGGCCACCGGCACCGCGGTCCTCGCCCTCGCCCGGACCACGTCCACCGCCTTGCGGTGGGCGATGGTGACCAGCCACGCCTGCACGTTGGCCGTGTCCGGGAGGTCGGGATAGGCACGCATGGCGGCCACGAACGTCTCCGACCACGCGTCCTCGGCGTCCGCGGGAATGCTCAGGACCGCCCGGCAGACCCGCCACACGACCGGTCCGTGCTGGGTCACCAGCGTCTCGAAAGGCTGTTTCGTCGTCATCACCCCGTAGACGTCGGAGGGGGCCGGAACGTGAGATCGAATCGTGGATCGATCCGCGCGAGTCGCGATGAGCGTGTGTGAGGCGCGGGCGCGGTCCCGTGGATCCGCCGCGCTCGAGCCGGTGGGAGCGCTATCCGTCCCCCGGATCCACCGCCCCGCCTCAGGCGGGAGGTCGCGTGGAGTCGCGGACGACGAGTTCCGGCGGGAAGCTGACGTGGCGGTGGCGATGCTCGGGGTCGGCGACCTCGTCCGCGAGCAGCTCCACGGCCGTGCGGCCCATGAGTCGGCTGGGCTGACGGATCGAGGACAGGGGGACGACGGCCGAGGTCGCGAAGTCGATGTCGTCGTAGCCGATGATCGCGACGTCCTCGGGCACCCGGAGGCGGTGGGTGAACACGAAGGCCTGGAGCAGACCCAGGCCCAGCAGGTCGTTGGCCGCGAACACCGCCTCGGGACGGCGCTCCGCGGGGCGGGAGAGCATCGCCGCCCCGGCGCGCCGGCCCTCCAGCACGGTCAGGGCGTCGGTCGGTACGACCTCGAGCGACGCCCCGGGCACCTGCGCCACGGCCTGCTCGGCGCCCGCGTGCCGGTCCACGACCTGGTGCAGCGTGGCGGGGCCGCCCACGAAGGCGATCCGGCGGGCGCCCCCGGCCAGCAGGTGCTCGACGGCCATGCGCCCGCCCTCGACGTCGTCCACGGCCAGCGAGCAGTAGCGGGACGGGGGCGCGTGCTCGTCCACGAGCACCACGGGGATGCCCCGGGCGCGCAGGGTCTCGATCCGTGACCGCTCCGGGGTCTGCGGGGTGACGAGCACGCCGCGCACCCGCTGTTCCTCGAACAGGTCCAGGTAGAGGTTCTCCCGGTCCGGGGACTGCCCGGCGTTGCCGATGATCACGGCCTGCCCCAGTTTCTCGGCGGCCGCCTCCGCGCCCAGGGCGATCTCGTTGTAGAACGGGTTCGCCGAGTCCTGCACCACGAGTCCCACGGTGCGCGAGCGGCCGGCCTTGAGCTGCCGGGCGACGTCGTTGCGGACGTACCCCAGGTCGTCGATCACCTGGAGCACCCGGCGCCGGCGGTCGGCGGAGACGGCCTCCGGGCGGTTGAGGACGTTGGACACGGTGCCGATGGAGACCCCTGCCTCCCGGGCGACGTCCTTGATGCTCACCGTCGGTCGCTCAGGAGCCACGTCGTCACTTTCCCTCGGGTACGTGCGGAGCCTCGATTCTAGCGAGCACGGCGCGGAGGGCGGGCGCGGTCCGCCTCGCCACGCAGGGACGGGCTCCCGCCCATCCGCGTCCCCGCCGACGGTCCGGAGCCCTGTGTTCCCGCCTGGTCAGACCGCCGTCCGGTCCGGCCGGGGGAGGGTCCTGCCGTAGCGCTCCTCCTCGATCTGCTCCAGGCTCTTGCCCCGGGTGTTCGGGGCGCCGAGGACGCCGATGAGCAGCGCGGCCACGAGAGCGCCGATCATGATCATCCCCACGAACGGCACGCCGTGCTCGGCGAGCAGGGTGGGGAACCAGTAGCTGAGCAGACCCACGACGATGCGCGCGACGAAGAAGAGCACGCCCTGCGCGCTGGCCCGGTAGCGGGTCGCGAACATCTCCGCGGCCCAGAGGGCGTAGAACGCCTGGGCACCGATGCCGGCGGACACACCCCAGAGGACGGCGAAGAGGATCAGCACCGGCATGGTGACGTGGGCGAACACGAGCAGGAGCCAGGCGACGATGCCCAGTAGAGCGCCGATGCCGTAGAGCAGGCGGCGGTCGACGCGGTCGCCGTACCGCATGAAGCCGAACCAGGTGGCCAGCACCGTGCAGCTCCACAGGAGCACCTGGAGCAGGTTCTGCTGGGTGGCCGACTCCACACCGGCGGTCTCGTACACCCGCGGCATGAAGATGCCCATCTGGCCGGCGACGAGGTTCCACAGGGCGTAGACGCCGATGAGGAAGAGCAGGGCCTTGAGATTGATCGAGCTGGTGAGCAGCTCGCGGTAGTTGCGTCGCTTGATCCCGGTGGCCTCCGAGGCGCGCCGCTCCTCGTCGGACTTCTTCCAGGTGTGGGACTCGGAGAGCCCACGGCGGACCCACCAGGTGATGAAGGCGACGACGAACAGGTGGGCGAAGACGATGCGGCTGCCCAGCAGGCCCAGCGGGACCACGAAGGTGGCGAACAGGAACACGAGCGCCGGGGCCAGCGACCAGGCGAACTGGGCGGTGCCCACGTGTTTCGCACGGTCCTCCGAGGGTGCCTCCTCGGCGATGTAGGTCCAGGCCACCGGCACCCCGGCGCCCACGGCGATGCCGGTCAGGATCACTCCGAGCACCAGCATCCACGGGGCGACGGCGAAGATCACGAACGCGGTGCCGACCATGTAGAGGATCAGGTCGTAGGTGTAGATGAACTTGCGTCCGTATCGGTCGCCCAGCGGGCCGCCGATCATCGCGCCCAGGGCCGCGCCGAAGGCGTTGGCGCTGAGCGCGGCCACGAGGCCGACGGCGAGGTTGGTGAAGCCGAAGTACTCCTGCCACAGCCCCAGGCTGGTGGCCAGGGCGATGATGGACCCCG
>NZ_MKJW01000088.1:0-46411 GCF_001942375.1 Kocuria sp. CNJ-770 | reverse complement strand
AGCACCGCGGCCGCGGTGCTGGGGGCCGTCGGGGCGCTGACCGATCGGCCCGGCGCGGGGGCCGCAGCGGCCCTGCTCGGCTGGGCCGCGGTGCTGTGGTGGGCTCCGCAGGAGCCGATGCTGCGCACGTGGGAGCGCTCGGAGGAGCTGCGTCCGCCCGGTGGCCGGCGGGCGCGCGGATAAGCTGGGGGCGATGAAACTCCTCGAAGCCCTCTCCCCCGAGCTCGGCACCCCGGGCCGTCCGTACTACCGCGGCGACTTCGCCTCCAACCCGCTGTCCGGGGACGAGGTGTACGAGGGGTTCCTCGGCTGGATCGCCTCCCGGGACATGGAGCTCTATCCCGCCCAGGACGAGGCCGTCCTGGAGTTCGCGAGCGGGTCCAACGTGATCCTCGCGACCCCGACCGGGTCCGGGAAGTCGACCGTGGCGGTCGCCGCCCACTTCGCCGGCCTCGCCGCCGGGCAGCGCTCCTACTACACGGCCCCGATCAAGGCCCTGGTCTCGGAGAAGTTCTTCTCCCTGGTGGAGATCTTCGGCGCCGAGAACGTCGGCATGGTCACCGGGGACTCCGCCGTCAACGCGGACGCCCCCATCGTGTGCTGCACCGCGGAGATCCTCGCCAACGTGGCCCTGCGCGAGGGCCGGGACGCGGACGTGGGCCCCGTGGTGATGGACGAGTTCCACTTCTACTCCGACCCGCAGCGCGGCTGGGCGTGGCAGGTGCCGCTGCTGGAGCTGCCGCAGGCGCAGTTCCTGCTCATGAGCGCCACCCTGGGGGACGTCTCCCGCTTCGAGAAGGACATGACGGAGCTCACCGGGCGGCCGACGACGACGGTCTCCTCCGCCGAGCGCCCGATCCCGCTGCACCACTACTGGTCCGAGGACCCGATCCACGAGGCGCTCGAGGAGCTGCTGAGCACCAACCAGGCCCCGGTCTACGTGGTGCACTTCTCCCAGCTGCAGGCCATGGACCAGGCCCAGAACCTGATGTCCGTCAACGTGCTGTCCAAGGAGGAGAAGGAGCGGATCGGGGAGCTCATCGCCGGGTTCCGCTTCTCGGCCGGCTTCGGCAAGACGCTCAACCGGCTGGTCCGCCACGGCATCGGGGTCCACCACGCGGGGATGCTGCCCAAGTACCGCCGGCTCGTGGAGCAGCTCGCCCAGACCGGTCTGCTCAAGGTCATCTGCGGCACGGACACCCTCGGGGTGGGCATCAACGTGCCCATCCGCACCGTGGTCATCACGGCCCTGTCCAAGTTCGACGGCGAGCGCACCCGCCGGCTCAACGCCAGGGAGTTCCACCAGATCGCCGGGCGGGCCGGGCGGGCCGGCTACGACACCGCGGGCACCGTGGTGGTCCAGGCGCCCGAGCACGTCATCGAGAACACCAAGGCCATGAAGAAGGCCCACGCCAAGTTCGGCGACGACCAGAAGAAGCTGCGCCAGGTGGTGAAGAAGAAGCCGCCGCAGGGCTTCGTCTCCTGGGGGAAGCCGACGTTCGAGACCCTCGTGGCCGCGGAGCCCGAACCCCTGAGCTCCTCCTTCACCGTGACCCACTCGATGCTGCTCAACCTGCTGCAGCGGCCCGGGGACCCGGTGCTGGCCGCCTGGCACCTGCTCACGCACAACCACGAGACGCGGCAGCGCCAGCGCGCACTGCTCAAGCAGGCGATCGGGATCCTCAAGGAGCTGCGGGCCGCCGGCGTCGTCGAGAAGCTGGACGCCCCGGACGAGGAGGGCCGCACCTGGCGGCTGACCGTGGAGCTGCAGGAGAACTTCGCCCTGAACCAGCCGCTGTCCCCCTTCGCCCTGGCCGCTTTGACGCTGCTCGACCGCGAGGCCCCCGGCTACGCGCTCGACGTCGTCTCCGTCATCGAGGCCACCCTCGAGAAGCCGCGCCAGGTGCTCAACATGCAGGAGAAGAAGGCCCGCGGGGAGGCCGTGGCCGCGATGAAGGCGGAGGGGCTGGACTACGAGGAGCGGATGAAGGAGCTCGAGGAGGTCAGCTACGCCAAGCCCCTCGAGGAGCTGCTCACGCAGGCCTTCGAGACCTACCGCACCGGGGCCCCGTGGGTGGCCCAGTTCGAGCTGACCCCGAAGTCGGTGGTCCGGGACATGTACGAGCGGGCGATGACCTTCGGCGACTACGTGCAGTTCTACGGCCTGGCCCGCTCCGAGGGGATCCTGCTGCGCTATCTCTCGGACGCCTACAAGGCCCTGCGCCAGACGGTGCCGCTGGACCTGCTGCGCGAGGACCTCGAGGACCTGGTCGAGTGGCTGGGCGAGCTCATCCGGCAGACCGACAACTCGCTGCTGGACGAGTGGGAGAAGCTCGCCGCCGGCGAGGAGTCCCCCATGGGCACCTCCGCGGACTCCCTGGAGGAGCTCATCGACGAGCAGCCCCCGGTGATCACGGCCAACCCGCGGGCGTTCCGGGTCATGGTCCGCAACGCGCTGTTCCAGCGGGTGGAGCTGTTCGCCGACGAGAAGGACAAGGTGCTCGGGGCCCTGGACGGCGCGCACGGCTGGGACCGGGACCGGTGGGCGGACGCCATGGACGCCTACTTCGACGAGCACGAGGACATCTACACGGACCCCCAGTCCCGGGGCCCCGGCCTGGTGCGCATCGACGAGCGGCCCGAGGGCCTGGACGGGTACTGGACCGTGGTGCAGGTCTTCGACGACCCCGACGGCCACCACGACTGGGGGATCAACGCCCGCATCGACCTGCGCGCCTCCGACGAGGACGGCTTCCCCGCCGTGCTCGTGGACAACGTGGGGCCGGTCACCGAGACGGGGCGCTGACCGCCCGCACCGGGCACCTGTCCCCGGACCGGAGGAGGCCCCCGTCCGCGCGAGCGGACGAGGGCCTCCGTGGTCGGGCGCCGGGTCAGGAGGAGCGGCCGGTGCTCCCGCTCCGCGGGGCGTCCGGCGTGGTGGTGCCGGCGGCGTCCTGCGTCTCGACGTGCTCGCCGTGGATCGCCTCGGCCTCCGGGGCCGGGACCACGTCGGGCTCGGGGCCCACCCCGGTGCGCTCGAACTCCCGGTGCTTGCCGCGGGCGCGGTCCAGCAGCTCGTGGAAGTGCTTCTCGGACTCGAGCAGCTCCTCGCGGTGCTTGTCGGAGATCTTCGGCATCTGCCGCTGATACTTGGCGGCCTTGTCCGCGAGCTTCTGGCGCTCCTCCGGGGAGGCGTCCTGGGGCAGGGTGACGTACTGCTCGGCGACGGTCTGGAGACCGTTGAGCACCCGCAGCGCCCGGCCCTTGGGGCTGAACAGCGAGGCGAGGACCGTGACGACCAGCACGCCCACGATCACGGTGAGGGACAGGGCGATGCTCACCTCGACGACCTCCACGTGCTCGCCGTTGTTGATGAACGGCAGGTTGTTCTCGTGCAGGGCGTGCAGGATGAGCTTCACGCCGATGAAGCCCAGGATGATGGCCAGGCCCCAGGAGAGGTAGATGAGCCGGTCCAGCAGCCCGTCGATGAGGAAGTACAGCTGGCGCAGGCCCATCAGCGAGAACGCCACGGCGGTGAACACCAGGTAGGTCTGCTGGGTCAGGCCGAAGATCGCCGGGATCGAGTCCAGGGCGAAGAGGACGTCCGTGCCGCCGATCGCGACCATCACCAGCAGCATCGGGGTCATCGCCCGCTTGCCGTTCTGGATGGTGAAGAGCTTGTCGCCGTCGTAGTGGTCCGTGGTGTGGATGAAGCGCTTGGCCAGGCGGACCACGAAGTTGTCGGCCTCGTCGTGCTGGGAGTCCGAGAGCTCGCCCTTGATCAGCGACCCGGCGGTGAGCAGCAGGATCAGGCCGAAGAGGTAGAACACCCAGGCGAACTGGTTGATCAGCCCGGCGCCCACGAAGATCAGGGCGGTGCGGGCGATCAGCGCGAAGGTGATGCCGAAGAGCAGCACCTTCTGCTGGTCCTCCCGCGGCACCTTGAAGGACGCCATGATGATGAGGAACACGAAGAGGTTGTCCACGGACAGCGCCTTCTCCGTGATGTACCCGGCGTAGTACTCCCCGGCGTAGCGACCACCCCACTCGATCAGGACGAACAGGCCGAACAGGAGGGCGAGGCCCACGTAGATCGCCGACCAGATCGCGGCTTCCTTCAGCTGGGGCTCGTGCGCCTTGCGCACGTGGAACACGTAGTCGAAGAGGAGCAGGCCGAGGATGGCCGCGATCGTGACGATCCAGACGGTGAGTGAGACTTCCATGATTCTGCTTTCGGGGGTCGGGTACGGGACAGCCGTAAGTCTCTCCGCCGAGCGCGCCGCACCGTTCGGGTGCGCCGCGCTGGGACCGGCCGCTGCGTCCGGCCGGGTCCGGGGACCCGACGTGCTGACGTCCACAGCGCTGAGGGATACTCCCCTAGGCTGGGCTCAGTCTATACAGCCGTCCGGGCGGAACCATGCGCAGGGCCCGTGCCGCCGGTCGGCGGTACGGGCCCTGCGCACGTCTCACCGGTCCCGCTGGACCGGACACCCCGGAGCCGGCGGGCTCAGCGCCCGTCCGCCCGGCGGGGGTCCGACGACGCCGTGCCGCTCTCGGTCCGGTGCTGCTCGACCGACTTGCCGGTGCGCTCGGCGAGGTCCGGCAGCTCCACGGAGGACCGCTCGGCGGCCGCCACGGCGGCGTGGTACTTCAGCACGAGGTCCGCCTGCACCGCCCGCATCTGACCGGTGCTCGTGTCCTCGCCCGGGCTGCGATACGTCTCGATGGCCCGGTGCAGCTCCGCCGCCGCGTGGGCGGAGCGGCCCTTGGGGCTGAGCATCGACGCGACCGTGGCGACCGCGATGATGGCCACGATCACGCCCAGGGACACGAACGTGGGGATCTCCGGGGCCCAGGCGATGTGCTCGCCGCCGTTGATGAACGGCACCTCGTTCTCGTGCATGGCGTGCAGGATGAGCTTGACCCCGATGAACGCCAGGATCAGCGACAGGCCGTGCTTGAGGTAGATGAGCCGCTCCATGAGCCCGCCGAGCAGGAAGTAGAGCTGGCGCAGGCCCATGAGCGCGAAGATGTTGGCGGTGAAGACGATGAACGGGCTCTGGGTGAGCCCGAAGATCGCCGGGATGGAGTCGAAGGCGAACATCAGGTCGGTCACGCCGATGGTCACGAACACCACGAGCATCGGGGTGAACACGCGCTTGCCGGCCACCGTGGTGCGCAGCTTGTTCCCGTCGTAGTGCTCCGTCATGGGCACCACGGTGCGCAGGCGGCGGATGAGCCCGTTCTCCTCGGCCTCGTCCTCGCCGTCGTCCTTGGCCTGCTGGTAGGCGGTCCAGAGCAGGAAGACGCCGAACAGGTAGAAGACCCAGGAGAAGTTCGCGATGATCGTGGCGCCCAGCAGGATGAACACCCCGCGCAGGACCAGCGCGATGATGATGCCCACCATCAGCACCTCCTGCTGGTACTTCCGGGGCACGGAGAAGCGGGCCATGATCACGATGAACACGAACAGGTTGTCGATGCTGAGGCTGTACTCGGTGATCCAGCCCGCCACGAACTGGGTGCCCTGCTCGGCGCCGGCGAAGACGAACATCAGGCCCGCGAACACCAGGGCGAGGGCCACGTAGAAGCCACCCAGGTGCCGGCCTCCTTCATGGAGGGTTCGTGCGGGCGCTTGGCGACCATGATCAGGTCGAAGAGAAGGATGCAGCCGAGAACGACGAAGGAGCCGATCTCGAACCACGCGGGTAGCTGTGTGTGCACGCGAGTTCTTTCGCTTGGAGATGGGTGAGCCCGCGGGCCGGCGTCGTCCGTGGAGCGGGGCGGACCGGGGCATCACGATGAGCCGCAAGTCTCTCCACCGCTCCTGGCGGGCTCCGGGTCCGGATGCCGAGGTGCGGCCGCTGCGACCGGCCCGGCTCCGTTGCCCGGCGTGCTGACGATCGCAGCGCTGAGGGATACTCCCCTACGCGGGGAGCACTCTACCCCAACCTGGGAGAACGCCGGGAACCGGTGTCACCGCGGGTCGCGGTCCCGGCGGGACGGGCTCAGGCGTGCCCGGCCTGCTGCATCTGCCGCAGCTCCTTCTTCAGGTCCGCGAGCTCGTCGCGGATCCGCCCGGCGAGCTCGAACTGCAGCTCGGCGGCGGCGGCCTGCATCTGCTCGGTCATCTGCGCGATGAGGTCCACCAGGTCCTCCGCCGGGGCGGCGGCGACCCCGTCCCGGCGCAGCTTCTGCTCCGCGGCCGCCACCGCGTCCCGCCCGCCCCGGCCCGCGGTCGGGGCGGTCTTCTTCCCGGCGGCCGCCCGCCGGGCCAGCAGCTCCTTGGTGTCCTCCTCCTCGCGCTGGAGCTGGTCGGTGATGTCGGCGATCTTCTTGCGCAGCGGCTGCGGGTCGATCCCGTGCTCGGTGTTGTAGGCGACCTGGATCTCCCGGCGCCGGTTGGTCTCCTCGATGGCCGTGGCCATCGAGTCGGTGATCCGGTCGGCGTACATGTGCACCTGGCCGGAGACGTTGCGGGCGGCGCGGCCGATCGTCTGGATCAGGGAGGTCGTGGAGCGCAGGAACCCCTCCTTGTCCGCGTCGAGGATCGCCACGAGGGAGACCTCGGGCAGGTCCAGGCCCTCGCGGAGCAGGTTGATGCCCACCAGGACGTCGAACGTGCCCATCCGCAGCTCGCGCAGCAGCTCCACGCGCCGGAGGGTGTCGACGTCGGAGTGCAGGTACTGCACCCGCACCCCGTGCTCCATGAGGTACTCGGTGAGGTCCTCGGCCATCCGCTTGGTCAGGGTGGTGACGAGCACCCGCTCGTCGCGCTCCACCCGCACGTTGATCTCGTCGAGCAGGTCGTCGATCTGGCCCTTGGTGGGCTTGATGATGACCTCGGGGTCCACGAGCCCGGTGGGCCGGATGATCTGCTCCACGTAGCCGTCCGCCTGGGACAGCTCGTACTTGCCCGGGGTGGCGGAGAGGTAGACGGTCTGGCCGATCCGTTCCAGGAACTCGTCCCACTTCAGCGGCCGGTTGTCCATCGCGGAGGGCAGCCGGAAGCCGTGCTCCACGAGGGTGCGCTTGCGGGACATGTCGCCCTCGTACATGCCGCCGATCTGGGGGATCGTCACGTGGGACTCGTCGACCACCAGCAGGAAGTCGTCCGGGAAGTAGTCGATCAGGCAGTGCGGCGCCGAGCCGCGCGGGCGGCCGTCGATGTGCAGCGAGTAGTTCTCGATGCCGTTGCAGTAGCCCATCTGCTCCATCATCTCGAGGTCGTACGTGGTGCGCATGCGCAGCCGCTGGGCCTCGACGAGCTTGTTCTGCGACTCGAGCTCCTGCAGCCGGGCGGCGAGCTCGTCCTCGACGGACTTCACGGCCCGGGCCATCCGGTCCGCGCCGGCCACGTAGTGGGAGGCCGGGAAGACGTACATCTCGGTCTCCTCCCGGATGATCTCCCCGGTCAGCGGGTGGAGGGTGTAGATGGACTCGATCTCGTCGCCGAAGAACTCCACGCGGATGGCGTGCTCCTCGTACATCGGGATGATCTCCACCGTGTCCCCGCGGACGCGGAAGGTGCCGCGGTGGAAGTCGACGTCGTTGCGCGCGTACTGCATGTTCACGAACCGGCGCAGCAGCTCGTCCCGGTCCATCTCCTCGCCCTGGCGCATGGTGACCATCTGGGCGACGTACTCCTCCGGGGTGCCCAGGCCGTAGATGCAGGACACGGTGGCGACGACCACGACGTCGCGGCGGGTCAGCAGGGCGTTGGTCGCGGAGTGCCGCAGCCGCTCGACCTCCTCGTTGATCGAGGAGTCCTTCTCGATGAAGGTGTCCGTCTGCGGGACGTAGGCCTCGGGCTGGTAGTAGTCGTAGTAGGAGACGAAGTACTCGACCGCGTTGTTCGGCAGCAGCTCACGCAGCTCGTTGGCCAGCTGCGCGGCGAGCGTCTTGTTCTGCACCATCACGAGGGTGGGCCGCTGGACCCGCTCGATCAGCCACGCGGCGGTCGCCGACTTGCCGGTGCCCGTGGCGCCGAGCAGGACTACGTCCTTCTCCCCCGCCTCGATGCGCGTGGCCAGCTCCTCGATGGCCCGGGGCTGGTCGCCCGCGGGGACGTAGTCGGAGATGACCTCGAAGGGGGCGACCACACGGTTGATCTTCTGCGCCAGGCTCATGGATCCAGGCTACGCTCCGCCCCGGACACGGAGAGCGGGTTCCTCCGGAGGCGATCAGCCGGCACCCGGGACGCCGTAGGCTCTCCCTCACGTGCCCCAGGACGACTCCGCCGCGCGGGCGGACCGGGCGCGCGGACAGGGGGACAGCGTGACCGACGACCTGCGGCGGACCGGCAGCCACCAGGACCGGTTCCTGGGCGAACAGGACCTCACCACCTGGCGGACCCGCCTGGGGCGCTTCCTCGTCCGGTGCGTCCGACGGCTGGCCCGGTGGCTCGGACCGCACGCGGCGGTGCTCGTGCCGCTGGTGATCGGACTGGGCGTCGCGGTGACCATGACGGTCGCCTCCGCGGAGGTCTACGAGGCCGTCATGGACCAGGACGACGCCGCGGCGCTGGACCGGCCCCTGCTGCAGGCCGCGATGACGGTCCGCTCGCCGTGGCTGGACACCTTCGTGACCGCCTACACCCACGTGGGCGGGGTGATCGGCATGCCGATCCTGGCGGCGGTGGCCATGGTCTGGCTCGCCCTCAGCCGGCGGTCCTGGACCCCGGTGCTGCTGGTGACGGTGGCCGCGGCCGGTTCGCTGCTGATGACCGTGGCCGGCAAGCCCCTGATCGGCCGGGCCCGCCCGGACCTGGCCGACGCGGTCCCGCCCTACGAGTACTCGGCGTCCTTTCCCAGCGGCCACTCCCTGAACTCGTTCGTGATCGCGGGCACCGTGGCCTACCTGCTGGTCCTGCGGCAGCGCACCCGCGTGGCCCGCGTCCTCACGGTCGCCGCCGCCGCGGCCTTCGCGGTCAGCATGGCGCTGAGCCGGGTGTACCTGGGCCACCACTGGTTCACCGACGTGCTCGTGGCCCAGACCCTCGGAGCGGCGTGGCTGGCCCTGGTCATCACGGCGCACCGGCTCCACCTCACCGTCCGGCGCCGCGGCCCCGCCTCCCCCGACTCCTGACGGGCGGCGCCCGGACCCGGTCGGGTCCGGGACGGGCTCACATGCGCTGGTACTTGGCGCGGACCACCAGGTACAGCCCGTAGCAGATCAGCCCCACCGCCACGGCCCCGAGGAGCCACGTGCCGAACGGCTGCCCCTGCAGGGACTTGAGGGCGCCGTCCAGGCCGGTCGCCTCCTCGGGGTCGTGCTGCAGGGTGGCCACCACGAAGAGCGCGCCCAGCACCGCCAGGGCCACCCCCTTCGCCACGTAGCCGGCCACCCCGAGCGCGACCACCGCCGAGCCGGTCCCGCCCGGGGGCAGGCCCTTGAGCGTCTGCGTGAACGTGCGGGTCACGCCGCGGTAGACGAAGTAGCCGCCGGCGACGACCAGCCCCAGCCCCACGGCCACGAGCAGCACGGTGCCGGCCGGATGGGCCATCAGCCGGGCGCTGATCGACTGCGTGGACCGGCTGCTGTCGCTCGACCCGCCCAGGGCGTAGGTGCCGAAGACCGCGCCGATCGCGCCGTAGACCACGGCCTGGCCCCCGCTCTTGAGCCGGTGCTTGAGCTTCTCCCGGTCCGAGCGCTGCGTCGCGCCGAAGACGGCCTCGCTGAGCAGGAACACCGCCAGGGCCCCGCAGCCCAGGAAGCACGCCCACAGCAGCACGGTGCCGCCCGGGGTGCCGGCGAGCGCGGCCACGGCCCCCGACTGGTCCGCCGACCCGGACCCGCCACGGGCCACCCGGAGGGCGATCACCCCGATCATCGCGTGCAGCAGGCCCGCGGCCACGAAGCCGGCCCGGGCCGCGAGGACGAACCCGCGCGAATCCGTGGCATCGTCGGCGGCATCGGCCGCCCTGGTCGCCCGGCGTCCGAGCTCGCCCATGGTTCCTCCTGAGGATAGGGCTTCATCGTGCGCCCCGCGGCGGCTCCTGTCCACGCCGCCCTTCGACGGACACCGGGCAGCCGGCGTGCCGGGCGCCCGCGCCGGATGCCTGCGCGGACACTCGCCACGGACGACGCATGACCGACGATCCCTTGACGGATTAGTTAATACTCTTTACTTTTAGGGCGTCCGATCCGCTCCTCCCCCACCCCTCTCCCACCCCTCTCCCACCCCTCCGCCGCCTCAGCCGCTCCCGGGCACCGATTCCGGGCCGGGCTGCGCCCCTCGCCGGCGGTGACGCCTCCACCCGCCGTGACGCCCCCGAAAGGATGCCCCCATGACTCCGCCGTCCGCACCCTCCCCCCGGTCCTCCCCCGCCGCACGCCGCCTCGTGGCCGGGGCCGCGGCCCTGGCCACCGTGGTCTCCGCCGGCCTGGTCACCGCCCTGCCCGCTCGGGCCGACCAGGCGACCCCCGCCGTCGTGGACTCGACGGTCCACGACGGCCGGTACCTCAGTCTCACGTTCGACGACGGACCAGACCCGGTCAGCACGCCGGCGCTGCTCGCCGTGCTGAAGAAGCACCACGTCAAGGCGACCTTCTGCCTGTGGGGCGACCACGTGCAGCAGCACCCCGAGGTGGTCCGCCAGATCGCCGCCGACGGGCACCGGCTGTGCAACCACACCATGCACCACGACGACATGGCCGACTGGGACGCGGACGCGATCCGCCAGGACCTCGAGCAGACCAGCGCGGCCATCCGCGCCGCCGTGCCGGGAGCGCGCATCGACTACTTCCGGGCGCCTACGGCAGCTGGGGACGGACGCCCGAGGTCGCGGCCGAGCTGGGGATGCAGCCACTGGGCTGGCGGCTCACGATCGGCGACTGGGCGCCTCCGGGCACGGCCGAGCTGGTGCGCCGCATCGAGGAGGGCGTCACGCCCGGGGCCGTGGTCCTGCTGCACGACGGCGGCGGCGACCGCAGCCAGACCGTCGAGGCCGTGGACCAGGTGATCCCCCGGCTCCAGGCCGAGGGCTGGCGCTTCGACAAGCCCGCCCGGCGGGGTTAGGCCCGCCCGGCGGGGTTAGGCCCGCCGGGCGGTCGGTCCGTCCGCAGGCGCCGGACCCCCGGCTCCACGTCTCCGGCGGCCGCCCCCGGCCGCCCGGACGACGTGGGGCGCGGTGGCCGGGCGCCGTCTACTGCTGGAAGGCGGCGTCGAAGGCGGCGCCGGCGGGACCGAAGTCGAAGCGCTTCAGGAAGGCGAGCGCCTCGGGCGCGCCCTGGAGGCGGTCCATCCCGGCGTCCTCCCACTCCACGGAGATGGGCCCGTCGTAGCCGATCGCGGTGAGGGCCCGGAAGCTGTCCTCCCAGGGCACGTCGCCGCGCCCCGTGGAGACGAAGTCCCAGCCCCGGCGGGGGTCTCCCCAGGGCAGGTGCGAGGACAGGATGCCGTTGCGCCCGCCGCCCATCCGCATCTTCGTGTCCTTGCAGTCCACGTGGTAGATGCGCTCGGCGAAGTCGGAGATGAAGGCGACCGGGTCGATCTGCTGCCACAGGAAGTGGCTGGGGTCCCAGTTCAGCCCGAAGGCCTCACGGTGCCCGACGGCCTCCAGCGCCCGGTGGGTGGACCAGTAGTCGTAGGCGATCTCGGACGGGTGCACCTCGTGGGCGAAGCGCACGCCGCACTCGTCGAAGACGTCGAGGATGGGGTTCCACCGGTTCGCGAAGTCCTGGTAGCCGGCGTCGATCACGTCCCGGGAGACCGGGGGGAACATCGCGACGTACCGCCAGACGGAGGACCCGGTGAAGCCGACCACCGTGTCCACGCCGAGCCGGCGCGCCAGCCGCGCCGTCAGCTGCATCTCCTCGGCCGCGCGGGCGCGCACCCCCTCGGGGTCGCCGTCGCCCCAGACCCGGGGTCCCACGATGGCCCGGTGCCGGAAGTCGATGGGGTCGTCGCAGACGGCCTGTCCCTTGAGGTGGTTGGAGATGGCCCAGACTCCCAGCCCGTGGCGTTCCAGGATCGCCAGCCGGTCCTGGACGTACGCGTCGTCGTCCCACCGCCAGGCGTCGAGGTGCTCCCCGGACACGGCGATCTCCAGGCCGTCGTAGCCCCAGCCGGCGGCGAGCTCGGCGACCTGCTCGAGCGGGAGGTCGGCCCACTGGCCGGTGAACAGGGTGTAGCGGTGTCCCATGGCAGTCCTCGGTGTCGTGGAGAGGCGGTCTCCGGTGGATCGGGCGGCGGTGGTGGGTTGGTGGTGGTGGGTCGGGGGTCAGAGCCGGACGGTGGCGCCGTCCCGGGCCGCGCTGTCCGTCACGGCGTGGAGCACCCGCTGCACGGCCAGACCGTCGTCGAAGTCGGGCGCGGCCGGGACCCCCGTGTCGATGGCGTGCAGGAAGTCGGCGGCCTGGCTGGTGAACGTGTGGTCCCAGCCGAGGGTGTGCCCGGGCGGCCACCACGCCCCGATGTAGGGGTGGGAGTCCTCGGTGACGAGGATCCGGCCGTAGCCCTGGACGTCTCCCGGGACGGTGGTGTCGAAGAACTGCAGCTCGTTGAGCCGTTCCAGGTCGAAGCGCAGGCCCCCGCGCGAGCCGTAGACCTCGATCTGGAGGGCGTTCTTGCGGCCGGTGGCGCAGCGGGAGACCTCCAGGCTGACCACCGCCCCGGAGGCGGTGCGCAGGGTGGCCCAGGCGGCGTCGTCGACCGTGACGCGCTCGGTCCCGTCCGGGCCCTCGCGGGTCGCCACGAACGTGTCGGTCGTCCCGGAGACGGACGTGACCGGGGAGCCCAGGAGGAAGCGCACCTGGTCGACGGCGTGCGAGGCGAGGTCCCCGAGGGCCCCGGACCCCGCGGTCTCCCGCCGGAGACGCCAGGTCATGGGCGCGCGCTCGTCGGCGAGCCAGTCCTGCAGGTAGCTGGCCCGCACCTGCCGGACCTCGCCCACCCGCCCGTCGGCGATCATCGTGCGCGCCAGTGCCAGTGCCGGGACCCGGCGGTAGTTGAAGCCCACCATGGCGTGCACCCCGCGGGCCCGGGCGGCGGCCGCGGCGGCCGCCATGCGCTCGGCCTCGGCCACCGTGTTGGCCAGCGGCTTCTCCACGAGCACGTGCTTGCCGGCGTCGAGGGCGGCCACGGCCATGTCGGCGTGCAGGTGGCCGGGGGTGCAGATGTCGACGACGTCGACGTCGGGCCGCTCGAGCACCGACCGCCAGTCCGTGCCGCTGTCCTCCCACCCGTACCGCCGCGCGGCCGCGGCCACGTGTCCGGCGTCCCGGCCGACCAGCACCCGCTGCGCGACGCGCGGCACGGGATAGAAGGCGTTGACGTTGCGCCACGCGTTGGAGTGGGCCTTGCCCATGAAGGAGTAGCCGAGCACGGCCACGCCCAGGACGGCCGGTGCGGGACCCCGGTCGGTGCGGGCGGCCGGCTCGGGTTCGGGGCTGGTCATGGGTGTCCTCCTCGGGTCCGGTCACGGGCGGCGCGCAGGAACGCCAGGCCCTGCTCCGCGAGCTGGTCCTGGGTCGGGGCCAGTGCCCGCCAGACCGCGGCGGCGGTGGCGATGCTGGCGTTGTGCGCGGTGAAGCTCTCGATGTTCAGGGCGCCGGTGTAGCCGACGGCGTCCAGGGCGTCGAAGATGCCCGTCCAGTCGGTCTGGTCCCCGCCGGGGGCTCCGCGGTCGTTGCCGCAGACCTGCAGGTGCACCAGGTGCTCCCCGGCCGCGCGGACGGCCTGGGCGGAGGAGCGTTCCTCGAGGTGCAGGTGGTAGGTGTCCAGGGCCAGGCCCACGCCGTGCCCGAGCAGCGGGCCGAGGGCCTCGAGGGCCTGTGCGGTGGTGTTGAGCAGCGAGGTCTCGTACCGGTTGAGCGGTTCGATGCCCAGGACCACGCCGGCGGCCTCGGCCTCCGCGGCGAGCGGGGCCAGGTTGCGGCGCAGCTGCGCGTAGGCCTGCTCCCGTTCCGCAGCGTCCATCCGCCACAGCCGTCCCGTGTGGGAGTAGAACGGGCCGCACACCGCGGGGGCGCCGACGTCGTGGGCCAGCTGGATGCAGGCGCTGAGGTAGCGCTGGGTCCGCAGCACCACGTCGTCGTCGGCCAGCACCAGCTCCCGCCCGGGGGCCATGGCGCCCACGATCCACGGCCGCAGCCCGGCGAGCGCCTCCCGCACCGTCCCGGCGGTGAAGTCGCCCTCGTGCTCCAGGGGCAGCTCGACGGCCTCGAAGCCCAGGTCCGCGATCCTCGCCAGGAGCGGGGGCAGGTTCGCGTCGGTGAGCGGGGACTCCCACACCCAGGTGTTGACGCCGATCGGGCGGTGCATGGGCGGCTCTCCTTCCAGTGCGGTGTGGTGGGTGGGCGCCGCGCCCGCCGCCGGAGGGCCCGGGGGCCTCCGGCGGCGGACGGGGCGGCCGTCGCGCGGCTCAGGGGATGATCCGGTCCCGCCACACCTCGGGGTAGCCCGGCAGGTCCTCGCCGCCGAACTTGGCGTAGTGGCCGTCCGGCATCCCCTCGTTGTCGGCCAGGAAGCCGGCCCGCTGGTCCTCGGTGATGGGCTCCTGCGGCAGGACCCACTCGGCGGGCACCTCCTCGCCGGCGAAGATCTGCTCGAGGGCCAGCAGCGGGGTGCGCCACTGGAAGTTCGAGTACACCGGGGCGATGCCGGTCAGGCCGGTGTCCTCCCACTTGCGCAGGAAGCTCATCTCGTCCTCGCCGGTCATCACGGGGTAGTCCGCACCGGCGTCCTCGAAGGCCTCGATGGCGGCGACGGCGCCGTCACCGGCGTCCATCCACACGCCCTGCACCTCGCCGGTGGCGAGCTCGTCGGAGATGATCTTCTTGATCTCGGTGGGGTCGGCCCCGGTGAAGTAGTCCGTGGCCTCGATCCCGTTCTCCTCGAAGATCTTCTCGGCGGCCGCCCACCGCTGCTCCAGCACGTCGACACCCGGCAGGATGCGCAGCGCCACGACCTTGTCGCCCTCCTGGAGGTTGTCCACCAGGAAGTTCGCCGAGTCGATGCCCCAGGCGAAGCCGCCGATCGGGTGGATGAAGGTCGTGGCGCAGTCGGTCTCCACCCCGCGGTCGAAGACCACCACCGGTTTGCCGGTCTCGCAGGCGCGCTCGACCGCCGGGGTGAGGGCGGCGGTCGAGTTGGGCGAGATGATGAACGCGTCGCAGCCGCCCTCGGCGATGAAGTAGTCGATGTCGGCGATCTGCGTGTTGTCGTCGTCCTGCGCGTCGCGGGTCTCCATCTCCGAGATCACCCCGGACTCCTGGAGCACCTTCAGCTGCTCGTTCATGGTGATCCAGCCGGTCTGGCGCCACGGGTTGGAGATGGAGGCGTTGGAGAAGCAGACCTTCTGCGGCCCCTCCGCGGCGTACTGCGCGGTCGGGGTCATCTCCCCTTCGATGTACTGCCTCCAGGGTTGCTCGGGATCGCCCTGGAAGTCGGCCGACCGCTGTGCGGACTGCTCGTCGTACTCGGCCTGGTCGAACCACTCGTCACCGCCTTCCGGGGCGGGCGTGGCGGCCGCCTGCTCGGCGCCCTCGGCGCCCTCGGTGGCCGGCGGGTTCTCGATGGATGAATCGGTGGTGCAGGCGGTCAGCCCCAGCAGCGCTGCCGCTGCCACCACGGTGACCTGTGACTGGATGCTTCGGCGCATCATGTTCCTTCCTCGTCGGTGCCCGGGGCGGGCTGTGCTGCGATGGCACGCTGTGGAGCGCGGGCCGGGTCCGCGCGGCCGCGCCGGCGGCGCTGCCACGTCCGGGTGCCCGCGGCGACCGCGACGATGATGATCACGCCCTGCACCGTGTCCCGCCACGTGGACTGGACGCCCAGGAAGTTCAGGAGCGCGAAGAGGGTCTCGAGGGCGAAGGCCCCGGCGGCCGCGGACAGGACCCAGCCGCGCCCGCCGCCCAGGACGACCCCGCCGAGGACCACGGCGGTGATGGCCGTGAACTCGTAGCCCCGCCCCACGGAGGGGTGCACGCCGGCGTAGCCCACCAGGATGATCCCGGCCACGGTCGCGGCCAGGGAGGAGAGCATGAACGCCCGGGTCCGCACCCACCAGACCCGGGCCCCGGTCAGCGCGGCAGCCCGCGGGTTCTCGCCCACGGCGATGAGCGTCCGGCCGTAGGGGCGGCGCATGAGCCAGAAGGCGGCGGCGGCGATCACCGTCACCAGGACCACCGGATAGGGCAGGACCTCCAGGACCGGGACGTCCTCGATGCCCCCACGGCCGATCTGCCGGAAGCTGTCCGCGGGGTTGCCCGTGGCGGCGCCGCCGGTCCAGTAGAGCACCAGCCCCAGCAGGGCGAGCATGGTGCCGAGGGTCACGATGAAGCTCGGGACCTTCAGGAGCGTGGTGACCAGGCCGTTGGCCAGTCCCACCAGGGCGCCGAGGACGAGCATGAGCACCAGGACGGGCACCACCCGGCTGTCGTCCTGGCCGATGAGGTTGCCGGCCACGAACACCTGGGCGGTGACCACCGACCCCATGGACAGGTCGAACTCCCCGGAGACGATCACGAAGTACTGGCCGATGGCGGCGATGGCGATCGGCGCCGTGCGGCCGACGAACCGGATCAGCGAGCCGGGTTCCCCGAAGGACGGGTTGACGGCGATCGCCGCGGCGAGCAGCAGCAGCAGGAGCACGAAGACCGCTCCCCCGGGCGTCCGCAGGGCGCGCAGCACGCGCTCGTGCCGGGGTGCGCGGTTCTGCTGCAGGACGGCGGCCCGGTCCGTGACGGCGGCGCTCATGCCGGGACCTCCTGTCCGCCGCGGGCGTGCTGGTGCTCGTCGAAGCGGGGGGTCCGGCGGGCCACCCTGCGCCGGGCGTACACGGCGACGGCGACCACGATGACGATCCCGCGGACGACGTCCTTGAGGAACGGGTTGATCTGCATGACGCTCATGATGTTGTCGATCATCGCGAAGATCAGCACGCCGCCCAGCGTCCCGACCAGCGAGCCCTTGCCGCCCGAGAGCAGCGTCCCGCCGAGGACGACGGCGGCGATCGAAAGCAGGTCGTAGCCGCCCTGGGATCCGATCGTCGGGCTGCCCACCCCGAGCCGCGCCGCCAGCAGCAGTCCCGCCAGGCCGGCCATCGTGGAGCAGATGACGTGGGCGGCGACGATCGGGGTGCCGGTCTGGATCCCCGACATCCGGGCGACCCGGATGTCCCCGCCGACGGCGTACATGTGGTGGCCCAGGCGGGTGCGCGTGAGCATCAGCAGCACGACGGCGGCGCAGGCCAGCATGATCAGCGTGGAGACCGGGACGGGCCCGATGCCGGTGGCGCCGACCAGCCGGAAGGCCACGGGGGCCTGTCCCGAGCTGCCCTTGTAGTTGGTGGCGAGATAGCCGCTGACGATCAGTCCGGTGCCCAGCGTGGCGATGAACCCGTGGACCTTCAGCCCGGACACGACCAGTCCGTTGACCAGGCCGATGCCCGCCGAGACGAGCAGTGCCACGGCCACGCCGAGCAGGATGTTGCCGGGCTGCCCGGCCATGATCCCGGCCGAGAGCAGGCTGGCAAGGCTGATGACGTAGGGGACGGACAGGTCGAGGCTGCCCACCAGGATCACGAGCGTCTGGCCGATCGCGATGAACCCCAGGACGCTGGTCCCGGTGAGGATCGCCGAGACGTTTCCCGCGCTGACGAAGCTGCGCCCGGCGGCGCCGACCAGCACCGTGCCGGCGAGGAAGGTCAGCAGCACCACGAGGTAGACGATGTGGGTGGACGTGAGCCGGGAGAACGCGGTCATGGTGCGGCCCCCTCCGTCCGGGCGCCGGTGGCCAGCTGGAGCACTTGTTCCTCCGTGGAGTCGGGCGGGAGCTCACCGGCGATCCGGCCGTCCCGCATGACGAGGATGCGCCCGGACATGCCCAGCACCTCCGGCAGCTCGCTGGAGACCATGAGGATGGCCCTGCCCTCGGCGGCGAGCCGGCGCATGAGGTGGTAGACGGCGATCTTGGCGCCCACGTCGATCCCGCGCGTGGGCTCGTCGAGGAGCACGACGCGGGGGTCCACGGCCAGCCACTTGGCCAGCACCACCTTCTGCTGGTTGCCGCCCGAGAGGTACTGGACCTCCTGGTCCAGGTCCCGGGCCACGACCTCGAGGGAGGACAGCACCCCGGGGGCGGCCCTCCTGGCCTCGGCGGTCCGCCGCGGGAAGACGGAGCGGATGACGCCCAAGACGTTGTCCAGGACCGACTGGTCGAGGCTCAGCCCCTGGGACTTGCGGTCCTCCGTGATCAGCGCGATCCGTTGCCGGACGGCCTGGCGGGGCGAGGAGGCGGTGTACGGCCGCCCGTCCAGCTCCATCCGCCCCCGGGTGAAGGGGTGCACGCCGAAGACGGCCTCCACCAGTTCCGTGCGCCCGGACCCCTGCAGCCCGGCGACCCCCACGATCTCCCCCGCCCGCAGCGTCAGGTCGATGGCGTCGAGCTGGTCGTTGCCGCCGTCGTCGACCCTCAGGAGCACCCGGCCTGTATCCGTCCCGGGCTCCGCGTCCGGGAAGTAGGCGGAGATCGGCCGGCCCACCATCATGCGCACCAGGGAGGCGTCGTCCATGGCGGAGGCCGGCTCGGTGCCCACGACCCGGCCGTCCTTGAGGACGGTGATGGTGTCGCAGAGGTCGAAGATCTCCCGCAGCCGGTGGGACACGTAGAGGATGGCGGTGCCGCGCGCCCGGAGCCGGCGGATGATCGCGTACAGCAGCTCCACCTCCGGGCCCGCGAGCGCCGCGGTCGGCTCGTCCATGGAGATGATGCGGGCGTCGTAGCTGATGGCCTTGGCGATCTCCACGATCTGCTGCTGCGCCACGGACAGCGAGCTCACCGTGGTGGTGGGCCGGATGCTGGTGACGCCCAGGTCCTCGAGCAGCTCGCTCGTCCGCGCGTTCATGGCCCGCCTGTCCACCAGCAGGCCGCTGCGCGGCTCGCGGCCGAGGAACACGTTCTCCGCGACCGTGCGGTCGGGCAGCAGGTTGAACTCCTGGAACACCGTCGACAGCCCGGCCGCGTGCGCCTGTGTCGGGTGGTGGAACTCCACGGGAGCGCCGTCGATCTCCACGGTGCCCGCGTCCCGGTCGTGGACCCCGGCGAGGACCTTCATCAGGGTCGACTTCCCGGCGCCGTTCTCGCCCACCAGGCCGTGCACCTCGCCGGCGTACAGCTGCAGCCCCGCGTCCTGGAGCACCGGCACCCCGAAGAAGGACTTCGACAGGCCGGTGACCCGCAGCACCGGGGAGCTCGCACGCTCGTTCATGCGGTCACTGTGACATGCACCACGAACTTCTGTCGACAGTCCAGCAAAAGTTGGTTTGTGTGCATGCGATTGTGACGCGCTTGACCC
Source organism: Kocuria sp. CNJ-770 (assembly GCF_001942375.1). Classification (NCBI taxonomy): domain Bacteria; kingdom Bacillati; phylum Actinomycetota; class Actinomycetes; order Micrococcales; family Micrococcaceae; genus Kocuria; species Kocuria sp. CNJ-770. Next base: position 27,110 of record NZ_MKJW01000088.1, on the reverse strand, counting down.
CCCCTAAGGGGCCGTGCTCTACTGACAAAGTGCTGAAGAGTCCACCGCAGACGCCCTCATCGCGGCCGGCGGCCTCGCCCGCTCCCGGGGCGAGCGAGGTCTTCCAGCTGCTGCGCGACGGCCGTCCGAGGACGCGGGCGGAGCTGGCCCGGCTGACCGGGCTGGCGCGCTCCACCGTGGCGTCGCGCGTGGACACCCTCATGGCGCTGGGCCTCGTCACCCCCGACGGAGGAGCCGCCTCGACCGGCGGCCGCCCGCCGTCGCTGTTCGCCCTCAATCCCGGCGCCCGGGTGGTGGTCGGCGCGGACTTCGGCGCCACGCACGCCCGGGTGATCCTGGCGGACCTCTCCGGCCGGGAGCTCGCCGAGGAGCGCCAGGCACTGGCGATCGACGAGGGACCCGACGCGGTCCTGGGCTGGCTCGTGCGCACGGTCGCCCTGCTGCTCGAGCGCGGGAACCGTCCGGTCTCGGAGCTCGCCGCCATCGGCATCGGGCTGCCCGGGCCCGTCGAGCACCGCACGGGCCGGCCGATCAATCCCCCGATCATGCCCGGCTGGGACCGCGCCGACGTCCCCGCCCTCGTGCAGACCCGGTACGACGTGCCCGTGCTGGTCGACAACGACGTCAACATCATGGCCCTGGGCGAGCGGAGCTTCTTCTGGCCCGAGACCACCGAGCTGATGTTCGTCAAGGTGGCCACGGGCATCGGCGCCGGGATCATCTCCGGCGGGGCGCTGCAGCGCGGGGCCCAGGGGACCGCAGGGGACCTCGGCCACGTCCGCGTGCCGCGCGGCGGCGAGGTCCTCTGCCGCTGCGGCAACACCGGCTGCCTCGAGGCGCTGGCCGGGGCGCCCGCGCTGGTGGCGGCGCTCAACGCGCAGTCCTCCGGTGAGCTCGGCACCAGCCAGGACGTGGTCGACCTCGTCCGCTCCGGCGACGCCCGGGCCGTCCAGGCGATCCGTCAGGCCGGCCGGGACATCGGTGACGTCCTGGCCACCTGCGTGAACCTCATCAACCCGTCCGTGATCGTGATCGGCGGCAGCCTCGCCCAGGCCGGTGAGCACCTGCTGGCCGGGATCCGCGAGGTCGTCTACCGGCGGTCCCTGCCCCTGGCCACGGAGCACCTGCGGGTCGCGCCCTCGGTCGCCGGGGACCGGGCCGGGGTGATGGGGGCGACCGTGATGGCCGTCGACCACGTCCTGTCCCCCGAGTCCATCGAGGCCGCCTGCGCCGCCCTGACCACGGGCTGAGGGCCTCCGCGGCGCAGCGTCACGGGGCCAACCCATGAGCCGGCGCCGAGACGATCCGAGGTCATGCTCGACGCCCGGCATCCGGACACCAACCGGGCAGATCCGAGATGGCTCTGATTGCCGGGCGTGTTCCTGCCTGGAAATGGAAACTTCAGGCGACCGGCACGCCGCTTAGACGTTCGACTGTCGCTCGCAATTCGTCGCTGAACTGGAAGATGTCCTCCAGCCCGTCGATGCGGTGACGGGTCTCTTTCTTGTCCTCGTCGAAGAGACCGATGTACTTCTGCCCGGTGTTGAAATGCAACCGGGCGATCGACTTGCGGTTGTTGTCATCGAGCAGGACCGCACAGTAGGACTTGGCATCGCGGTAGACCACACGCTGAGGCTTGACCTGCCCGCACACAATCGCCCGGATGATCTGGAAGGCCTCCAGCTCCTCGATGGTGGTCATCACTCCGTCGCTGGACTCATTCAGGTCCTTCTCCACCTCCGCCTCGCTCGCCACCGCCTCCGCAGGAACACCAGCGGAGGTGACAGGTACCGGGGTGCTGCCCGCGCCCAAGGCGGTGGTCAGCCGGTTGTTCACCTGCTCGTTCAGGAACTGCTGGGCAGCCTTGGCCACCAGCGGGGTGAACTGGTCACGCACCTTCTGGGTGAAGGCCCCTTCGTAGACCTTCATGGTGAAGAACTTGACCCACTCCACATCGGGCTCTTTGAACTGAGCGGAAATGGCGCGCTTGATCGCACCGATGTACTTGAGCTCCCCGGCGGCGCTGATGATGGAATCGAGGTCGAAGACCTCCTTGGACAGCTTCTGCAGCTCCGGGATCAGCGTGGTGTCGATGTCGGCCAGGTCCAGGACGAGAAAGGGCTTGGCATCCATCTTGTTAGGAGCGTCCAGGTCTGTGTAGAAGTGATAGACCTCCCCGTTGGTCAAGATGGCAATCCGAGCATTGGTGGCAGCGAAGTACCGGAACAGCTGGGAAGCGTGCTCCAGCTTGAGCGGTGCGCCGACGTGCTTGCACTCCACCAGCATCTGCACCTTCTCGTCGTGCACGATGGCGTAGTCGATCTTCTCCCCCTTCTTCACCCCCACATCGGCGGTGAACTCCGGGACGACCTCCAACGGGTTGAACACGTCGTAGCCCAAGATCGTGGAGATGAACGGCATGATGAACGCGTTCTTGGTCGCCTCCTCGGTTTCCAGGGACGCCTTCTGCTGCGCCACCTTGTTGGCCAGTGCTGCGAGTCGTTCGGTGAACTCCACGGTTCCTCCTGGGGGTCGACGTTCAGTTCACATTCATACACAGCATGGCATCTCGCCCCTACCTTTCGGGCAGTCAGCTGTCACTTGTTGCGTCATCATGAAGCGCAGTCGTGCCGCAGTCCGATTCGCGGGCGTGGGCGGCCTGATCGACCGGTTCAGCGATCCGACTGACGCGGCTGTCCTCGCTGGCTCGCGGGACGTGACGGCTGGTGCCGTGACCCACCACCGGAAGGCAGTTCCAGGACAGGGTTGGGCCCTGACGGACTGGGGACGGACTGGTTCGCTGTCGAACTCGACGCTCGCGGCCGCGCAGGAGCGGCCGGCGCGTGCAGAACGGGCGGGCGCCTCCGTGAGGCGCCCGCCCGTTCTGCGGTGCATGCGGTTCAGTTGCGTGCGCTGCCGGTGTTCGTGCCCTCGCCGGAGTCGTCGCGGTGGTAGAGGTACTCGTTGCCGTGCTGGTCCTTCTCCACGTAGAAGTGCTCCTGCACCTCCTGGTACCACTGCTCGGCGGCCTCGCTCATGTGCTGGCCCTCCTGACCCTGGGCGAGGCGGTCCCCCGGCCCGTAGACCCGCATCGCGATGGCGTTGAGCCGGTCGAGGATGCGGTGCGGCTGCTCCCCGTCCCGTGCGGTGGCCTGCTTCTTCTTCACCATGGCGTCCCCCGATGCCGATGTGATGGTGGTCACCATTCTACCGCCGGCACAGAAAGGGAGCGGGCGGCCCTCCGGCCGGTATCGCCGGTGGGCCGCCCTTCGTATCGCGCTCCGGAGGAGCTACTCGATGTCGCGGATCTTCTTGAGGGAGCCGGTCGTGGTGCGGTACTCCCGGACGTAGTCGGGCTGCTCCGGGTGGTCGATGCTCGGGGCGTTCTCCGGCTCCGAGCCGTGCACGTAGTCCGGCGCCACCACGAACTCCTCGTCCACCGCGCCGTCGCTGCTGCGGCGGTGGAACTCCTCCGGGGGCAGCACCCGCCGCCACTGGCGGGTGGGCAGGACGCCGATCTCGCCGGCGTCCTCGCGCAGGGCCCTCAGGAGCGAGTAGATCATCAGGTAGCCCAGCACGAAGAAGGGCAGGCCGATGAGGATGGCCACGTTCTGCAGGGCCGCCAGTCCCGTGGTGCCGGTGGCGGTCAGCAGGATCGCGGCGATCAGGCCGATGGCCACGACCCAGAACACCCGCTGGTGGACCGGGGCCTCCTCCTCATGGCCGCTGCCCATGGTGTCCATGACCAGGGCGGCGGAGTCGATCGAGGTGATGAAGAACAGCACCACGATGAGCACGCCCACCGCGGAGGTCACCGTGGAGAACGGGAAGTTCTCCAGGAAGACGAACATCGCCCCGGGGATGTCGCCCTCGTCGACGACGGCCTCGACCAGTCCCCCGCCCCCGTTGAGCTCGATGTTGAACACGCCCATGCCGAAGATCCCGAACCAGATCACCGAGAACAGGGTGGGGAACGCGAGCACGCCGGAGACGAACTGGCGGATGGTGCGGCCGCGGGAGATGCGGGCGATGAAGATGCCCACGAACGGCGACCACGTGATGGTCCACGCCCAGTAGAAGACGGTCCAGCCGCTCTGCCACCCGGTGTCCGCGAGCGTGTCGTTCCAGAAGGCGAGCGCCGGGAGCATCGAGAGGTAGGTGCCGGCGGACTCGACCATGCCCCGGAGCATCATCACGGTGGGCCCCGAGACGAGGATGAACACGAGCAGGCCGATCGCGATGAGGATGTTGGTGTTCGACAGCCGCTTGATGCCCCGGTCCAGGCCCAGGGCCACGGACACCGAGGCCACCAGGCTCACGGCGGCGATGATGAGGATCTGGGAGAGGGCGGACTCGGAGATGCCGAAGAGCCGGGCCAGGCCGCTGTTGATCTGCATGGTGCCCAGCCCGATGGAGACCGCGACGCCGAAGAGGGTGCCCACGATGGCGAGGATGTCGATGCCCCGGCCCACGGGGCCGTGGATGCGCTCGCCCAGCAGCGGCTGGAACATGGAGCTCACCCGCGGCGGCAGGTTGCGCTTGTACATGAAGTAGCCGAAGGCAGGGCCGGGAGGGTGAAGATCGTCCAGGTGTGCAGTCCGAAGTGGTACAGCGTGAAGCCCATGGCCTCGGTCGCCGCCTCCATGGACTCGGGCTCCACGCCCTGCCGCGGCGGGTTCGCGAAGTGGTTGACCGGCTCGGCGACCGCCCAGAACATCAGGATCGTCCCGATCCCGGCGGCGAATAGCATGGAGAACCAGGACAGGTTGGTGTGCTGGGGGCGTTCGTCGTCGGCCCCGAGACGCACCTGCCCGAAACGGCTGATCATCAGGTAGATGAGGAACAGCAGGAAGACGGTCACCCCGAGGATGTAGAACCAGCCGAGCTGGTCCATGACCCAGGCGGAGCCCTGCGCGAAGAAGGCGTCCATCGCGTCGGTGAACACCAGGGTCAGGACCACGAAGGCGATGATGATCAGGCGGAGCCGAAGAAGATGGCAGGACTGGTCCGCAGCCGCAGGGCATCGTGCAGTGAGTTGAGCATCGGAGAGCTTCCCCGGCCGCCGGCCACGTCGAGCGGACCGCCGCCGTGTCTGGACGACGTGCTTCGGTCGCCCTCGACCCTACCCGGATGTGACGCAGAGTTACAGGCGGCGGGGACGGGCCGGGGACGGCAGGCGGGGCTCGACGTGCCACTCCCACCAGGCGTCCACCCGGTCGAGCAGCCGCTGGACCGAGTCGTCGTTGGCCAGCACGGTGTCCGAGACCGCGGCCCGCTCCTCGTCCGTGGCCTGGGCCGCGATCCGCGCCCGGGCGTCCGTCTCCGTCATCGCACGGTCCTCGACCATCCGGCGCACCCGCTCCTCCACGGGGGCCTGCACGGTGAGCACGTGGTCGAAGCGCTCGTGCTGGCCGGTCTCCACCAGCAGCGGGATGTCCTCCACGAGCACGGCGTCCTCGCCGGCGGCGGCGGCCAGCCGTTCGGCCTCCGCCCGCACCAGCGGGTGGACGATCGCGTTGAGCCGCTGCCGGGCCTCCGGGTCCCCGAACACCAGGGCGCCCAGGGCGGCGCGGTCCAGCCGCCCGTCAGGGGTCAGCACCGAGGGTCCGAACTCCTCGACGATCCCCTCCAGGCCGGGCTGCCCGGGTTCCTGCAGGGCCCGGGCGATGGCGTCTGCGTCGATCACCGTGGCGCCGAGCTCCGTGAGCCGCCGGGAGACCGTCGACTTGCCCGAGGCGATCCCGCCCGTGAGTCCGATGGTCAGCATGCGGCCATGGTAGCCGCCGGGCGCGGACGGGAGCGCGCGCCTCCCCGGCGGCCGCGACGGCGGTCAGCACGTCCGGGGGCCGCACCCGCGGCCCGCCGGGGCGAGCTCCGCCGCCGCGTCGGCGGCGCGGGGCACGTTCCGCCCCGGCGCGGGCCCGTCCGCTCGGTGCCCTCCACCGATCCGGGCAGCAGCAGCGGCCCCGTCGAGGGAGCGCCGGGGCCGCCCTAGAGTGGGGAGCATGGACCCGGACCCCCTGCTCAGTCGCGCCACCGGCTACACCACGCTCGCCGCAGGGACCGAGGCGGTGGCGGAGCTGGAGATCAAGCGGTCCCGGTTCCTGGCCGTGCTCCGCCGGGCCGGCACCGAGGCCGAGGCGCGGGCCGTGGTGGAGGAGCTGCGCCGGAGCTTCCACGACGCCCGCCACCACTGCTCCGCGTTCGTGCTGGGCCCGGACCGGGACGTCCAGCGCTCCTCGGACGACGGGGAGCCGGCCGGCACCGCCGGCCTGCCCATGCTGGAGGCGCTGGTGCTGCGGCGCACGGACACGGCCGCGGGCGGCGCCGACGTCACCGACCTCTCCGACGTCAGCGCGGTGGTGGTGCGCTGGTTCGGCGGCACCTTGCTCGGCGCCGGCGGACTGGTGCGCGCCTACTCCGACGCCGTGTCCCAGGCCCTCGACGGGGCGCAGCTGGTCCGCCGCCGGCGGCAGCGCCTCTACCGCCTGCCGGCCTCGCACGCGGACGCCGGGCGGATCGAGAACGAGCTGCGGGCCACCGGCCTCACCGTGCTGGGCACCTCCTACGGGGCCGCGGGCGCCGAGCTGGGCCTCGCCCTGCCCGACGACGACGCCGCCCTCGCCGCGGCGCACTCCCGGGTGGCCGCGCTGACCGCCGGCACCGGGGTCCTGCACCCGGACGGCGTGGACTGGGTCGACTCCCCCGCCGCTCCCCCGGCCTGAGCACTCCGCGGCGGACCCGGCCGTGGGACCGGGACGGCCGGGCGGGACCGCCGGGTCGCATCGATGGCGTCCGGGGCGGGTCCGGCCGAGCCGCGGCAGCCGCTGCCGGAGCGTGACCGCGCGGGAGCGTGACCGGGCCGGAGCATGACCGCGCCGGTAGCGGCCGCGTCCGGACATGGGGACGGCCCCCGCCCTGGACAGGGCGGGGGCCGTCGGAGCGCAGTGCGGGACTGCCTACCGGTGCCGGTCGGCTCAGGCGCCGGTGAGCTTCTCGCGCAGCGCGGCCAGGGCCTCGTCGGAGGCCAGGGTGCCGGAGTCGGCGGGAGCCTCGGAGGAGTAGCTGGTCGGAGCCGGCGCGGAAGAGGAGGACGAGGAGGACGAGGAGCTCGTCGTGCCGCCGGCGGCCGCCTCGGCGTCCTCGGCGATCGACTTGCGGACCTGCTCCTTGTGGGCCTCCCAGCGGGCCTGGGCGTCGGCGTACTGCTGCTCCCAGGCGGCGCGCTGCTCCTCGAAGCCCTCGATCCACTCGTTGGTCTCGGGATCGAAGCCGGCGGGGTACTTGTAGTTGCCCTGCTCGTCGTACTCGGCGGCCATGCCGTACTGGGCCGGGTCGAACTCGGTGGAGTCCGGGTCCACGCCCTCGTTGGCCTGCTTGAGCGACAGCGAGATGCGGCGGCGGTCCAGGTCGATGTCGATGACCTTGACGAACAGCTCGTCGCCCACGGAGACGACCTGCTCGGCCATGTCCACGTGGCGCTGTGCCAGCTCGGAGATGTGCACCAGGCCCTCGATGCCGTCCTCGACGCGCACGAACGCGCCGAAGGGAACGAGCTTGGTGACCTTGCCCGGCACGACCTGGCCGAGGGCGTGGGTGCGGGCGAACAGCTGCCACGGGTCCTCCTGGGTCGCCTTCAGCGACAGGGAGACACGCTCGCGGTCCATGTCCACGTCGAGGACCTCGACGGTGACCTCCTGGCCGACCTCGACGACCTCGGACGGGTGGTCGATGTGCTTCCAGGACAGCTCGGAGACGTGCACCAGGCCGTCGACGCCGCCCAGGTCCACGAAGGCACCGAAGTTGACGATCGAGGAGACCGTGCCCGTGCGGACCTGGCCCTTCTCGAGCTTGTGCAGGAAGTTGGAGCGGACCTCGGACTGGGTCTGCTCGAGCCAGGCACGGCGGGACAGGACCACGTTGTTGCGGTTCTTGTCCAGCTCGATGATCTTGGCCTCGATCTGCTGGCCGATGTACGGCGCGAGGTCGCGCACGCGGCGCATCTCGACGAGGGAGGCGGGCAGGAAGCCGCGCAGGCCGATGTCCAGGATGAGGCCGCCCTTGACGACCTCGATGACGGTGCCGGTGACGACGCCGTCCTCCTCCTTGACCTTCTCGATGTCGCCCCAGGCGCGCTCGTACTGAGCCCGCTTCTTGGACAGGATCAGGCGGCCTTCCTTGTCCTCCTTGGTGAGGACCAGAGCCTCGACCTCATCACCCACGGTCACGACCTCGTCGGGGTCGACATCGTGCTTGATGGACAGCTCGCGGGACGGGATGACGCCCTCGGTCTTGTAGCCGATGTCGAGAAGGACCTCGTCGCGGTCGACCTTGACGACGGTGCCCTCGACGAGGTCGCCGTCGTTGAAGTACTTGATGGTCGCGTCGACAGCGGCGAGGAAGTCCTCCTCGGACCCGATGTCGTTGACGGCAACCTGCGGGGTGGTGGTGGTCATGTAGTAGGGGCTCCGATGTGGATAGGTTCTGATCAGTCGGAACGGCACCTGCCGGCCGGCCGCGGCCGTTCCGAAGGACTGTTGGACAGGGTGCGTGCACAGCACGCACCGGCTCAGTCTACGGATGCGCCGAAAAGGAAGCAACACGCGCCCGCGCGGGCGGCGCCGGTCAGAACTGCGTGACCCCGTAGGGGGCGGTCGGCGTCTCCATGAAGTCCTGCAGGTCCCGCAGCGCATCCTCGTCCCGGGCGACGATCAGCCCGGCCTGGGCCAGGGTGCTGGCCTTGACCGCCCCGAGGTACAGGGAGCCCAGCACGTCCACCCGCATCGCCACGTCGGCCCCGTCGGGCAGCTGCACCGCGGGCACGGACCGGCCGGCGGCGTCGTCGGCGGTGCGGGGACGGTCGGCGACGCGCTCCACCACGGGCGCCCGCTGGTGGTGTCCAGCGCCCACAGGCCGTCGGCGTAGCCCATCGAGTCCACCAGGGAGATCACGATCCGCCCGCGCACGGTGTACGGGCGGGCCTCGAGGGCGGCGGCCGGGTCCAGGACCCGGACCCAGACCTTGTCCGACTCCGAGGTGACCCGGTACTGCGCGCGGTCGGTCATCGCCCACACCAGCGGGTCCTCCACGGGGGCCCGGCCGAAGCGGACCCGGTCCACGAGGTCCAGGGAGGTGACGAACTCCCACAGGGCGATCGACACGTCCGGGGAGGCGCCCACGAGGTCGAGCACGGTGAGGGTCAGCGGGTAGGAGGTGTTGGGCTCGAACCGGTAGGTGACGTAGCCGTCCGGGCGCATCGCGTCGTCGTAGTGCACGGCGCAACGCACCTCAGGGTCGGCCTTCTGCGGGGTGATGGCGTACTCCCCCGTGTACTCCGGCCAGTGGTAGGCCACCCGGCTCACCGACCCGTGCGAGCTCTCGTGGAAGCGCTGGAAGAGCACGGGGGCCAGCTGGCGCACGGCCTCCCCGTCGGCCATCTCCACGGTGCCCACCGTGGGGGCCTTCAGCTGCAGCCGGGTGGTGGCGTCGACGCTGACCTCGCGGTTGAACGTGGCGGCGCCGAAGCCGAACCGCCCGTAGATGGTCGCCTCCGTGGCGGTGAGCAGCGCCACGGGGTAGCCGTCCCGCTGCGCGCGGTCGAGGTCGCCGGTCATCAGCCGGCGCAGCAGGCCCCGGCGGCTGTGGGTGGGGCGCACCGTGACCTCGGAGATCAGCCGTGCGCGCAGCAGCCGGCCGCGGCCCACGTTGAGGGAGCCCTCCCACGAGGTGAAGGTCGCCACGGGTCGCCGGGTGGGCAGCGCCGCCTCGGGCACCGCGTGCGGATAGGCGGCCCGCAGCCGGACCCGCTCGGCGTGCATCCAGGACAGGGTGCGCTCGAGGGTCTCCTCGGTGGGCTCCGCCTGGTGGAAGCCCTGGCGGATGGCCCGGACCCACTCCACCGCGGCGGGGTTCCCCGCGGTGCCGCCGGGGCCCACCCCGAACTCCGCAAAGGTGTAGTCGTGCCCGCCGGCCGAGTAGGACTCGGTCACGGTGCCCGGGGTGGTCGGCGGTGTCGGTGCCTCGTGCGTCAGGTCCATGTCGTGTCCTTCGTCGGCGGTGCGGAGCAGGCGGTCGGGAGGAGCGGTCAGTGGGCCGCCTCGTGCCAGGACCGCCCGGCGCCCACGTTGACCTCCAGCGGCACCGCCAGCTCGGCGGCCCCGCCCATCTCCTCGCGCAGCACCTGCTCCACGGCGGCCGTCTCCCCGCGCACGACCTCGACCACGAGTTCGTCGTGGACCTGCAGGAGCACCCGGGAGGACAGGCCCTCGGCGGTGAAGCGGCGGTCCACGCCCAGCATCGCCTTTTTGATGATGTCCGCGGCCGAGCCCTGGATCGGGGCGTTGAGGGCGGCGCGCTCGGCCATGGCCCGCAGCTGCCGGTTGTCGCTGGAGAGGTCCGGGAGGTAGCGGCGGCGGCCGTCGATCGTGGCGGTGTAGCCGTCGGCGCGGGCCTGCTCCACGACCCCGCGCAGGTAGTCCCGCACGGCGCCGAACCGGGTGAAGTAGTCGCTCATCAGGGTCCGTGCCTCGTCCACCGGGATCCGCAGCTGCTTGGAGAGCCCGAAGGAGCTCAGCCCGTAGACCAGCCCGTAGCTCATGGCCTTGACCTTGGAGCGCATCGCCGCGGAGACCTCCTCCGGGGCCACGCCGAAGATCTTCGAGCCGACGAACCGGTGCAGGTCCTCGCCGTTGCGGAACGCCTCGATGAGCGCCTCGTCCCCGGACAGGTGCGCCATGATGCGCATCTCGATCTGCGAGTAGTCGGCGGTCAGCAGCTGCTCGTACTCCCGGCCCGTCCCGGGGCGCCCCACCACGAACAGGGCGCGGATGCGCCGGCCCTCCTCGGTGCGCACCGGGATGTTCTGCAGGTTGGGGTTGGTGGAGGACAGCCGGCCCGTGGCGGCGACGTTCTGCATGTAGGTGGTGTGCACCCGCCCGTCCTCGGCGATGGCCTTCTGCAGGCCCTCGACGGTCTGCCGCAGCTTGTTCGCGTCCCGGTAGGCCAGCAGGCTCGCCAGGAAGCGGTGGCCCTTGGAGTCGGGGTCGGTGCGGGTGAGCAGCTCCGCCACGGCGTCGGCGTCGGTGGTGAAGCCGGACTTGATCTTCTTGGTCCTCGGCAGCCCCAGCTCCTCGAACATCACCTGCTGCAGCTGCTTGGTGGAGCCCAGGTTCACGGGCTCGGCGATCTGGGCGTGGGCCTCCTGCTTGGCCTGCTCGATCACCCGGGCGAAGTCGTCGAGCAGGACCTGCACGCCCTCGGGGTCCACCGCGATCCCGGCCAGCTCCATCCGGCCGAGCACGACCGCCAGCGGCAGCTCCAGGTCGGTGAGCAGGCCGGTCTGGTGCGTCTCCGCGAGCTTGTCCAGCAGGTGCTCGGAGAGCTGGGTGGTGGCCACGGCCAGCTCCGCCTCCCGGCGCAGCACGGCCGGGTCCGGCCAGGGCCGCTCCTCCAGGGTCAGCTCCTGCTGGCCCTGGGCGGCGGGGCCGGTGTCCTCCGCGGCGGCCACCGTCAGGCCGAGCCGCTCCTCGAGCAGCGCCGGCAGCTCGTAGCTGCGCCGCGCCGGCTGCAGGAGGTAGGCGGAGAGCTGCGGGTCGTCCACCACGCCCTCGAGCACCAGCCCGCGCACGGACAGGGACTTCCAGACGTCCTTGACCCCGTCCACGATCTTCGCCCGTCCCGCGTCGGCGAGCCACCCGGCCAGGGCGGCCTCCAGTGCCGCGTCCGCGGCGGAGAGGTCGAGGAACACGGCGGAGGGGGCGTCCCCGCCGCGGGCCAGGACGACCCCGGAGAGCTCGCGGGACCCCGGCAGCTCGGGGTCGTCCGCGCGGTGCAGGGCGCGCAGGACCACGGGCGAGTTCCCTGCGGCGAGCCAGTCCTGCAGCTCCTCCCCGGTGCCGGGCCGGGCCACCTCGCCGAGGCCGAGGTCGGCGGGCGGGGCGCTCTCGTCCTGCGGCCGGCCGAACGCGTCGAAGAGCCGGTTGCGCAGCCCGTCGCCGAACTCGAGGTCGTCGAAGACCTCGCCCACGGCCTCGGCGTCGGGCACGGGCAGCCCGGCGTCGGCGAGGTCGACGTCGAGGCCGAGGTCGGTGACGAGCCGGTTGAGCCGCCGGTTGCGCTCCACGGCCGCCCGGTGCTCGCGCAGCGCCTCGCCCTTCTTGCCCTTGATCCGGTCCGCGTGCTCGAGCAGCGAGGGCACGTCCCCGTAGGCGAGGATCCACTTGGCCGCGAAGCCGGCCCCCACCCCGGGCACCCCGGGGAGGTTGTCGGCCTGCTCCCCGGTCAGCGCGGCGAGGTCGGGGTAGTGCTGCGGCGGGACCTTGTACTTCTCCACCACCGCGGCGGCGTCCATGTGCTTGAGGTCGGAGGGGGTGCGCCCGGGGTAGACCACCGTGACGTGGTCGTCGATCATCTGGAAGGCGTCCCGGTCCCCCGAGAAGACGAGGACCTCGTAGTCCTGCTCCGCGCCGCGGCGGGCCAGGGTCGCCAGGACGTCGTCGGCCTCGTGGCCCTCCGCGGTGACCACGGGCACCCCCAGTGCCTCGAGGATCCGCCGGATCTGCGGGACCTGGCCGTGGAACTCCTCGGGCGTCTCGTCCCGCCCGCCCTTGTACTCCCCGTACTCCTGGGAGCGCAGCGTGGGGCCCTCGAGGTCGAAGGAGACGACCAGGTGCGTGGGCTTCTGCTCCCGGACCAGCTTCACCAGCGTGTTCACGAAGCCGTACACGGCCTCGGTGTGACGCCCGTCGGAGGTGACGAAGGCGGGCCCGCCGCCGTACTCGGCGGCGCGCGAGAGCGCGAAGAACGCCCGGAAGGCCAGGGAGTGGCCGTCGACCAGCAGCAGCTTCCGCTCCGGCCGGGAGACCGGCCGGGGGATCTCGACCTCGACCGGGTGGTCGGTCTCGGCCCCCACGGTCACCGTGCGCACGCCGGCCTCGGAGCTGCTGTCGGTCAGGATCTGCTGCGTCGTTTCACTCACGGACCCATCCTAGGGCCCGGGCCGGACGGGCTCCGTGTACCGCAGCGTGCCGCTCAGGCGACCTGGTTGATGATCGCCTCGGCGACCTCGCGCATGGACAGCCGCCGGTCCATCGAGGTCTTCTGGATCCAGCGGAAGGCCTCGGGCTCGGTCAGCCCCATCTTGGTGGTCAGCAGGGACTTCGCCCGCTCCACGAGCTTGCGGGTGGCGAACTGCTCCTTCATGTCGGAGACCTCGCGCTCCAGCGCCGCGATCTCCTCGAAGCGCGAGATCGCGATCTCGATCGCCGGCACCACGTCGTCGACGGTGAACGGCTTGACCACGTAGGCCATCGCGCCGGCCTCGCGGGCCCGCTCGACGAGCTCGCGCTGGCTGAAGGCCGTCAGCAGGACCACCGGGGCGATCCGCTCCGAGGCGATCTGCTCGGCGGCCGTGATCCCGTCCAGGACCGGCATCTTCACGTCCATCAGGACCAGGTCCGGGCGATGCTCGCGCGCCAGCTCGACGGCGCGCTGGCCGTTGTCGGCCTCGGCCACCACGTCGTAGCCGGCCTCCCCGAGCATCTCCACGATGTCGAGGCGGATGAGGGTCTCGTCCTCGGCCACCACCACCCGGCGGGGCGGGCGCAGGGACGTCCCGGCGTCCTCCTCGGGAAGGGCGCTGTCCCGGTCCTCGGGCTCCTCCGCCGGGGCGGGTTTCGGCTGCTCCGTCACGCTGACTCCTTGCCTGCTGGTGGGGCGGTCCCGCGGCGGGCGGGACCGCGGACTCCGGGTGCACGGGTGGCCCGGGGCCGCCCGGCACGGCACGTGCCGTCCGATCGGTCCCAGCCTATAACTGTTGTACGCTGGTCGAGCGCAGGAGCGGCCCCTCCACGGGGCCGCGGGGACTGCGACCACGGGCCCAAGTGGCGGAACTGGCAGACGCGCCGCACTCAAAATGCGGTTCCTCGGAGTGTGGGTTCGAGTCCCACCTTGGGCACGAGCACCCCGGACCGGCGGTCCGGGGTTTTTTCGCGCCCCGGACCGCCGGTCCCGCGCCGGTTCCCGCGCGGTCCTCGCTCAGGCCCCGGCGGGACGCTCGCGCAGCAGGTTGGTGACCCGGGCCGTGGACAGCCGCCGCCCCTGCTCGTCGGTCATGACGACCTCGTGCACGGTCATCGTGGCGCCCAGGTGCAGCGCCGTGCAGGTCCCGGTCACCGTCCCGGCGGCGATCCCGCGCTGGTGCGTCGCGTTGATGTCGACCCCCACCGCGAAGCGCTCCGGGCCGGCGTGCACGCTCGCGGCCGAGGAGGCCAGGGTCTCGGCCAGGACGCAGTGCGCCCCGCCGTGCAGGATCCCGCCGGGCTGGGTGTTCGGCTCCACCGGCATCGTGGCGACCGCGCGCCCGGGCGTGAGCTCCGTGAACCGGATGCCCATCGCCCGGGCGAGACCGCCGATCCCGTGCCCGGGGAACCCCGCGTGCAGCTCCTCGGGCACTCCGTGGGCACGGAGATCCCGGGCGTGCTCCTCCGGGTCGAGGCGCCCGCTCAGGACTCCCGCCACGGCCCCACGCGCTCACGCCGCCGCTGGCCGCTCAGCAGCTCGCCGGCGTCCTTGACGTCGCCCACCCGGTGCACCTTCACGAGGTTGGTGGTGCCGGCGACCCCGGGGGGCGAGCCGGCGCAGATCACCACGAGGTCGTCCTCCCCGGCCAGGCCCTGCTCCTGCAGGTGGAGGTCCACCTGCCGGGTCATGTCGTCCGTGTGGTCGACCTTCGCGACCTGGATCGGCTGGACGCCCCACAGCAGGGACATCAGGGCGGTCACCAGCGGCTCGGGGGTGAACGCCAGGATCGGGTGCGGCGGGCGCAGCCGGGAGAGCCGGCGGGCGGAGTCCCCGGACTGGGTGAAGGTGCAGATGTAGCTGACGTCGAGCTGCCGGGCGATCGTGACCGCCGCGCGGGTCACCGCGCCGCCGCGGGTGCGCGGCTCCGTGCCCAGCGCCGGGACGCGCTCGAGCGCCTGGGACTCGGTGGCCTCGATGATCCGGGCCATGGTCTGGATGGTCTCGATCGGGTACTTGCCCACCGAGGTCTCCCCGGAGAGCATCACGGCGTCCGCGCCGTCGAGCACCGCGTTGGCGCAGTCGGAGGCCTCCGCACGGGTGGGGCGCGGGCTGTCGATCATCGACTCGAGCACCTGGGTGGCGACGATCACCGGCTTGGCCCAGCGCCGGGCGAGCTCGATGGCGCGCTTCTGCACGATCGGCACCTGCTCCAGCGGCAGCTCCACGCCGAGGTCGCCGCGGGCGACCATGATGCCGTCGAACGCGTCGATGATCTCGTGCAGGGAGTCCACCGCCTGGGGCTTCTCGATCTTGGCGATCACGGGCAGGCGGCGGCCCTCCTCGTCCATGATCTCGTGCACCCGCACGATGTCCTTGGCGTCGCGCACGAAGGACAGGGCGATCAGGTCCACGCCGCGGCGCAGGGCCCAGCGCAGGTCGTCCTCGTCCTTGTCGGACAGCGCGGGGACGTTCACGGCCACGCCGGGCAGGTTGATGCCCTTGTTGTTGGAGACCGGCCCGCCCACGACCACCTCGGCGGTCACGGTGGTGTCCGAGACGGCGGTGGCGCGCAGGGCGACCCGGCCGTCGTCGATGAGCAGGGGGTCGCCCACGTTCACGTCGCCGGGCAGGCCCTTGTGGGTGGTGGAGCACAGCTCCGCGGTGCCCTCCACGTCCTCGACCGTGATGGAGAACTCGTCGCCGGGCAGCAGCTCGTGGGGGCCGTCGGCGAAGCGGCCGAGCCGGATCTTGGGGCCCTGCAGGTCCGCGAGGATCGCGACGGTCTGCCCGAGGTCCTCGGAGGCCCGGCGCAGGTTCTCGTAGGACGCGTCGTGGACGGAGTGGTCGCCGTGGCTCATGTTGAGCCGGGCCACGTTCATGCCGGACCGGATCGCCTGGGAGAGGTTCTCGTAGGAGGAGATGGCCGGGCCGATCGTGGCCACGATCTTTGCTCGTCGCATGTGTGCCGCCTTGGGTTGTGGGGTGCCACCGCGGGTGGACGCACAAGAAAGAACGACCGGGACGCCGCGCGGGCGCGGCGGAGCTCCCGGCCGCTCTGCCTGGTTGTCCTGCCCCGGAGCGGGGAGGTCCTTCCCAGCCTACCAACGCGGCACGTGGTGTCGAGGCCGCCGCTCCCCCGGCACCCGTCCGCCGACGAGGAGGCGCGGCCCGCACCCCGGGTGGGGGTGCGGGCCGCGCCGTGGTCCGGGCCGTGGGCCCTACATGCTGAGGTCGATGGCCCGGTCCGTGGGGGCCACCGGCGCCGGCAGCCGGGTGGAGCCCAGGAGGTGGCGCTCGACGGCGGCCGCGCAGGCCCGGCCCTCGGCGATTGCCCAGACCACCAGGGACTGGCCCCGGCCCGCGTCGCCGCAGGAGAACACCCCGTCCACGTTGGTCATGTACTGGTCGTCGCGGGCCACGTTGGTCCGCCCGTCCAGCTCCGCGCCGATCTGCGCGGTGATGTCCTCGGACTCGTTGCCGGTGAAGCCCAGCGCCAGGAACACCAGGTCCGCGGGCAGGACCTTCTCCGTGCCCTGCTTCGGGGCGCGGCGGCCGTCGGGCAGGTACTCGGTCTCGGCGACCTTCAGCCCGGTCAGCTTCCCGTTCTCACCCACGAACTCCACGGTCGAGGCCAGGTAGGTCCGCTCGCCGCCCTCCTCGTGGGAGGTGGAGACCTCGAAGACCCTCGGCATCATCGGCCACGGGTCGGCGTCGGAGCGGTCCGCGGCGGGCTTGCGCCCGATCGCCAGGGACGTGATCGAGGCGGCGCCCTGGCGGTTGGCGGTGCCGATGCAGTCGGAGCCGGTGTCGCCGCCGCCGAGCACGATGACGTGCTTGCCCCGCGCCGAGATCTGCCCCTCGACCTCGTCGCCGGCCACCACGCGGTTGGCCTGCACCAGGTAGTCCATCGCGAAGTGCACGCCCTCGAGGTCGCGGCCCGGGATCGTCAGGTCGCGCGGGAGGGTGGCGCCGGTGGCGACCACGACCGCGTCGTAGCGGCGCTTGAGCTGGTCCCAGGTGATGTCCTTGCCGATCTCCACGCCCGGGCGGAAGCGGGTGCCCTCGGCGCGCATGACGTCCAGGCGGCGGTCCAGGACCTCCTTCTCCATCTTGAAGTCGGGGATGCCGTAGCGCAGCAGCCCGCCGATCCGGTCGTCGCGCTCGTAGACGGCGACGGTGAACCCGGCCTGGGTCAGCTGCTGGGCCGCCGCGAGCCCGCCGGGCCCGGAGCCCACGACCGCCACGGTCTTGCCGACCAGCCGCTGCGGGACGAACGGCTTGATGATGCCCTCGTCGAAGCCCATCTCGCCGATCGAGTACTCGATCTGCTTGATGGTCACCGCCGGCTGGTTGATCCCGAGCACGCACGAGGACTCGCACGGGGCCGGGCAGACCCGCCCGGTGAACTCCGGGAAGTTGTTGGTGGCGTGCATGCGCTCGACCGCCTCGGCGTCGAGCCCGCGCCACACCAGGTCGTTCCACTCCGGGATCAGGTTGCCCAGGGGGCAGCCCTCGTGGCAGAAGGGGATGCCGCAGTCCATGCACCGGCCGGCCTGCTTCTGCAGCACCCCCCGGTCCTGGGCCTCCTGGACCTCCTTCCAGTCCATGATCCGGACCGGCACCGGCCGCTTGGGGCGGTCGACGCGCTCGGTCACCTTCAGAAAACCGCGCGGATCAGCCACGGGTCGTCACCTCCAGGATCTTGTGCCAGGCCTCGTCGCCGTCGGGGTCCTGCCCCCGGGTCGCGGCCTCTTCGCGGATGCCCTGCACCGCGGCGTACTCCCGCGGCAGGACCTTGGTGAACCGGCCCAGCGTGGCCACCGGATCGGCCAGCAGCCGGTCCGAGAGCTCGGAGCCGGTCTCCTCGCCGTGCTTCGTGATCAGCGCGAGCACCGCCTCGGCGTCGGCCTCGTCCAGCGGCAGCAGCTGGAGCTCGCCGCTGTCCCGGGCCTGCTTGTTGACGGAGGTCTCGGCCAGGTCGATGACGTAGGCGACGCCGCCGGACATGCCGGCGCCGAAGTTGCGCCCGGTGCGGCCCAGCACCAGGGCGGTGCCGCCGGTCATGTACTCGCAGCCGTGGTCCCCGATGCCCTCGACCACCGCGGTGGCCCCGGAGTTGCGCACCAGGAATCGCTCGCCCACGGTGCCGCGCAGGAAGATCTCCCCGCCCGTGGCGCCGTAGCCGATCACGTTGCCGGCGATGACGTTCTCCGAGGCCTCGAACACGGCGTCCCGCTCGGGGCGCACGATGATCCGCCCGCCCGAGAGGCCCTTGCCGGTGTAGTCGTTGGCGTCGCCCTCCAGTCGCAGGGTGATGCCCTGCGGCAGGAACGCGCCGAGCGACTGCCCGGCCTGGCCGGTGAGCGTCACGTCGATGGTGTCGTGGGCGAGCTCGTCCGTGCCGAAGGTGCGGGTCACCACGTGCCCGAGCATCGTGCCCACCGCCCGGTCGGTGTTGATGATGTGCTGCTGGATCCGGACGGGCTCCCGCTTCTCCAGGGCGGCCCGGGACAGGCGGATCAGCTCGTTGTCGAAGTGCTTCTCCAGCTCGTGGTCCTGGCCGCGCATGTTGCGCACGGCGGCGCCGCGGTGCTCGAGCACCGTGGAGTGCAGGATCGGGGACAGGTCCAGCCCGTGGGCCTTCCAGTGGTCGATCGCGGCCTTGGTCTCCAGGACCTCGGCGTGCCCGACGGCCTCCTCGATCGAGCGGAACCCGAGCTGGGCCAGGTACTCCCGGACCTCCTCGGCGATGAACTCGAAGAAGTTGACCACGTGCTCGGCCTTGCCGGTGAAGCGCCGGCGCAGCTCCGGGTTCTGCGTGGCCACGCCCACCGGGCAGGTGTCCAGGTGGCACTTGCGCATCATGATGCAGCCCTCGACGATCAGCGGGGCCGTGGCGAAGCCGAACTCCTCCGCCCCGAGCAGCGCCGCGATCACCACGTCGCGCCCGGTCTTCATCTGCCCGTCCGCCTGGACGACCACCCGGTCCCGCAGCCCGTTGAGCATCAGCGTCTGCTGGGTCTCGGCGAGGCCGAGCTCCCAGGGGGCGCCGGCGTGCTTGAGCGAGTTCAGCGGGGCCGCGCCGGTGCCGCCGTCGTGCCCGGAGACGAGCACCACGTCGGCCTTGGCCTTGGTGACCCCGGAGGCCACGGTGCCGATGCCGATCTCCGAGACCAGCTTCACGTGCACCCGGGCCCGCGGGTTGGAGCGCTTGAGGTCGTAGATCAGCTGCGCCAGGTCCTCGATCGAGTAGATGTCGTGGTGCGGCGGCGGGGAGATCAGCGACACCCCGGGGGTGGAGTGGCGCGTCCGGGCGATCCAGGGGTAGAGCTTCTGGGCCATGAGCTGGCCGCCCTCGCCGGGCTTGGCGCCCTGGGCCATCTTGATCTGGATGTCGTCGGCGTTCGTGAGGTACAGGCTCGTGACGCCGAAGCGGCCGGAGGCGACCTGCTTGATCGCCGAGCGGCGCTCCGGGTCGAGCAGCCGCTCGACGTCCTCGCCGCCCTCGCCGGTGTTGGACTTGGCGCCGAGCCGGTTCATGGCGATCGCCAGCGTCTCGTGCGCCTCCTGGGAGATGGAGCCGTAGCTCATCGCACCGGTCTGGAAGCGCTTGACGATCGAGCTGACCGGCTCGACCTCCTCCAGCGGCACCGGCCGGCGGTCCGAGGAGAAGCCGAGCAGCCCGCGCAGGGTCAGCAGCTTCTTGGTCTGGTCGTCCACGAGCTTCGTGTAGGACTTGAAGATGTCGTAGCGGCCGCTGCGGGTGGCGTGCTGGAGCCGGAAGACGGTCTGCGGGTTGAACAGGTGCGGCGGGCCGTCGCGGCGCCAGTCGTACTCCCCACCGGTCTCGAGGTCGCGGTAGGGCTCGGTCACGCCGTCCGCGGGGTAGGCCCGGCGGTGGCGGGAGGCGGTCTCCTCGGCGATGACGCCGAGGCCGATGCCGCCGATCTGGGTGTGGGTGCCGGTGAAGTAGTCGTCCACCAGCTCCCGGGACAGGCCGAGGGCCTCGAAGACCTGGGCGCCGCAGTAGGAGGACACCGTGGAGATGCCCATCTTGGACATGATCTTCTGCACGCCCTTGCCCAGGGCCTTGATCAGGTTCTGCACGGCGTGCTCGGTGGTGATCCCGGTCAGGTCGCCCGAGCGGACGAGCTCCTCGGCGGACTCCATCGCCAGGTACGGGTTCACCGCGGACGCCCCGTAGCCGATGAGCAGCGCCACGTGGTGGACCTCGCGGACGTCGCCGGCCTCCACGATCAGCGCCACCTTGGTGCGGGTGGCCGAGCGCAGCAGGTGGTGGTGCACCGCGGAGGTCAGCAGCAGCGAGGGGATGGGTGCCCACGCGCCGTTGGAGTCGCGGTCCGAGACGATGACGTACTCCACGCCGCGGGCCACGGCCGCGGAGACCTTCTCGCAGATCTCGGCGATCCGGGCGCGCAGGGACTCGGCCCCGCCGTCGGGCCGGTACAGGCCGCGCACCTTCAGGGCGGCGGGCATCCCGTCCTCGCCCTCGATGTGCAGGAACTGGTCCAGCTGGTCGTTGTCGATGACCGGGAAGTCCAGGGCGATCTGGCGGGTGCGCACCCGCTCGGTGGTCAGCAGGTTGCCGGAGGGCCCGACGGAGCCGCGCAGGCTGGTGACCAGCTCCTCGCGGATCGCGTCCAGCGGCGGGTTGGTGACCTGCGCGAAGGACTGCACGAAGTAGTCGAACAGCGTCCGGGACTGCTCCGAGAGCACGGCGATCGGGGTGTCGGTGCCCATGGCGTAGATGGGCTCGGCGCCCTTGGCCGCCATCGGGCCCACGATCATCTTCAGCTCCTCCTGCGTGTACCCGAAGGTCTTCTGGCGCAGGGTGATCGAGGAGCGCGGGTGGACCATGTGCTCGCGCTCGGGCAGGTCGGTGATGTCGACGATGTTGCCGTCGGCCCACTCCTCCCACGGCGCCGCGGAGGCGATCTCGGCCTTGATCTCGGCGTCCTCGACGATCCGCCCGCGGGCGGTGTCGACGAGGAACATCGTGCCCGGGGACACCCGGCCCTTGCGCACGACCTTGCGGTCGCCGATGTCGACGACGCCGACCTCGGAGGCCAGCACGACGAGCCCGTCGTCGGTGACCCAGAACCGGCCCGGGCGCAGGCCGTTGCGGTCCAGCAACGAGCCGACCTGCACGCCGTCGGTGAAGGCGACCGCGGCGGGGCCGTCCCACGGCTCCATGAAGGAGGCGTGGTAGCGGTAGAACGCCTTGCGGGCCGGGTCCATGGTCTCGTGGTTCTCCCAGGCCTCCGGGATCATCATCATCATGGCCTGGGTGACGGGCCGGCCGGAGAGCACCAGCAGCTCGGCCACCTCGTCGAGGGACTGCGAGTCGGAGGCGCCTTCGGAGCAGATCGGGAACAGCTCCTCGGGGCTGCGGCCCAGCAGCGGGGACTTCAGCTGCGACTGGCGGGCGCGCATCCAGTTGCGGTTGCCCTTCACGGTGTTGATCTCGCCGTTGTGCGCCAGGGTGCGCATGGGCTGGGCCAGCGGCCAGGAGGGGAACGTGTTGGTGGAGAAGCGCGAGTGCACGATCGCGAGCTCGGTGGCGAACCGCTCGTCGGCCAGGTCCGGGTAGAACGGCTCCAGCTGCTGGGTGGTCAGCATGCCCTTGTAGACGATGGTGCGCGAGGACAGGGAGGGGAAGTACACGCCGGCCTTGTTCTGGGCGCGCTTGCGCAGCCGGAAGGCCTTCTGGTCCAGGCGGCGGCGGGCGGCCTCGTCCTCGGGCGCGGGGGCCGGCTCGGCCACGAAGAGCTGGAGGAACCAGGGCATGACCTCGCGCGCGGAGCGGCCCACCACGGACTCGGCGACGGGGACCGGGCGCCAGCCCAGGACCTGCAGCTCCTCCGAGGCGGCGATCTCCTCGAGCGCGGCCTGGATCTTGTCCGCGTGCGCCCCGCCGTGCGGCAGGAACGCGGTGCCCACGGCGTAGCCGCCCAGGGGCGGCAGCTCGAAGTCCACGACCGCCCGGAAGAACGCGTCGGGCAGCTGGGTGAGCAGCCCGGCGCCGTCCCCGGTGCCCTCGTCCCCGCCCACGGCACCGCGGTGCTCCAGGTTGCGCAGGGCGGTCAGGGCGGCGTCGACGATCTCGTGGCTGGGGGCGCCGTTGAGGGTCGCGACCACGGCGAGCCCGCACGCGTCCTTCTCCTCGTCCGGGTGGTAGAGGCCCTGCTCCGCGGGCGCGTTCGAGAACTGCTCGAACGGCGACGTCGCCTGGTCCTCGGCGATCTCGGCCGGGTCGGCCGGACGGGGGTCCGTGCCGTGCTGGTCGGAATTGTCACCGGGGGTGCCGGCGGGGGTAGAAGTCATGACAGACGTCTCCTCACCATGAGATGTGGTCAGCAGGAGCGGCCCCCGCAGCAGAGCTCCGGTCGGGAGGTGCCGCCGGTTCGTGAGCTGCCGCCGGCGTCCTCGAGCGGTGGTCGAGGTGGTGCCGGTCGGCGGAAGGGCCCCGTTCCAGGAAGGTCCGACGTTGGACGCTCTGGCGTGCGCAGGAGCGGAAGGCGTGGTTGGCCCGTCCCCGGTCGTGCGCCAATGAAATCTAGCACTCCGATGTTACAAGTCTGAAAACTCCCGGACCCTCCGTGGTATTGCGGGGCTGATCCGGGGCATCAGGTCCGGGCCGCCTGCGCGGCGCCGTCCCGGGCCCTCCGGCGGCGCACGGTGACCGCCGCGAACAGCACCAGTCCCAGCAGCACCAGGCCCAGCGAGGTCCACACGTGCACCCGCAGCCCCAGCACCATCAGGGAGGGGTCGATCCGCAGGAACAGCTCGATCAGCATCCGGCCGATCCCGTAGTGGACCAGGTACAGGGCGAACAGCCGGCCCCCGTCCAGGCGGAACCGCCGGTCCAGGGCCAGCAGCAGCACCACGCCGGCCAGGTTCCACAGGGACTCGTAGAGGAACGTGGGGTGGAAGAGGGTGTCGGCGGGCAGCCCGGCGGGGAAGTTGGCGCCGGCCGGGTCGATCTCCAGACCCCACGGCAGGGTCGTGGGCCGGCCGAAGAGCTCCTGGTTGAACCAGTTGCCCCAGCGCCCGATCGCCTGGGCGAGGAGCAGCCCCGGGGCCGCGGCGTCGGCGAACACGGCCAGGGAGACCCCGTGCCGCCGGCACACCCACCACGCGGCGGCCGCGCCGAAGGCCACCGCGCCCATGATGCCGAGCCCGCCCTCCCAGATCCGCAGCGCATCCACGGGGTCCGCCCCCGGGCCGAAGTATCCCGCCGGGTCGGTGATCAGCACGTGGTAGGCCCGGGCGCCGACGATCCCGGCGGGCACCGCCCACATCACGACGTCCCACACGATCTCCGGGTCCAGGCCGCGGTCCTTCCAGCGGCGCAGGGTCAGCCACATGGCCGCGGCGATCCCGGCGAGGATGCACAGGGCGTAGGCGTGCACCGTCAGCGGGCCCAGCGAGAAGCCCGACCAGTCCGGGGAGGGGATGCCGGCCCGGACGGGGACGCTCAGCAGGACGGGGGAAGCGGCGCTCAGCAGCATGGGATGGGGCCTCGGCTCGTCGGGACGTGGGGAGGGGCGGGGACCCGGTCCGGGCCGCTCCGCCCCGTCACGCTATCAGGCCAGACCCGCCAGTTCCCGGGCCAGGGCGCCCACGGCCTCGGGGCCGCCGTCGGCCAGGGCCTTCACGAGGGCGGTGCCCACGATGACCCCGTCCGCGTAGGCCCCGATCTCCTCCACGTGGGCCCGGCGGGAGACGCCCAGCCCGACGCACACGTGCTGGGCGCCGGCGGCGCGGGTGTCGGCCACCAGCTGCTCGGCGACGTCGGAGACCGCGTCCCGGGCCCCGGTCACGCCCATCACGGAGACGGCGTAGACGAAGCCGCTGGCGCCTTGGCCACGAGGTCCAGGCGCTCGCGCGAGGAGGAGGGGGCGGCCAGGAAGACCCGGTCCAGGCCGTGCGCCTGGGAGGCGGCGAACCACTCGGCGGCCTCGTCCGGGATCAGGTCCGGGGTGATGATCCCCGCTCCCCCGGCCTCGGCCAGCCGCTCGGCGAAGGTGTCCACGCCCATCTGCAGGACGGGGTTCCAGTAGGTCATCACCACCGGCACCGCGTCGGTGCGCTCGGCGACCGCGCGGACCACGCGGAAGACGTCGGCGACCCGGAAGCCGTTGGCCAGGGCCGTCGTCGTCGCGTGCTGGATGACGGGCCCGTCCATGACCGGGTCCGAGTAGGGGATGCCGATCTCGATGACGTCCGCGCCGTTGCGGCCCAGGCTACCGCCGCCTCCACGGACTCCTCGACCGTGGGGAAGCCCGCGGGGAGGTAGCCCACGAGCGCGGGCCGGCCCTGCTCCCGGCAGGCCGCGAGGCGTGCGGTGAGCCGGGAGTCGGGGTTGCTGCCCAGGCCGGGGGGCAGGATGCGGGAGGCCAGGTCGGCGCCGGCGCCGGGGTGGGTGGTGCTCACAGTCGCTCGCCCTTCTCGCCGAGCTCCGCCTCGGCGCTGTCGTCCGGGAGCATCCCGAACCATTCCGCGGCCGTGGCCACGTCCTTGTCGCCGCGCCCGGAGAGGGAGACGACGATGATCTTCTCGGCGGCGGCCTCCGCGCCGAGCTCCTCGACCCAGCGCCGGCCGATCTTCAGCGCCCCGGCGAGGGCGTGGGACGTCTCGATCGCGGGGATGATGCCCTCGGTGCGGCACAGCAGCTGGAACGCCTGCATCGCCTCGGTGTCGTTGATCGCCTCGTAGCGGGCCCGCCCGATGTCGTGCAGGTAGGAGTGCTCCGGGCCGACGGCCGGGTAGTCGAGCCCGGCGGAGATGGAGTGGGACTCCAGGGTCTGTCCGTCCTCGTCCTGCATCAGGTACGTCCTGGCGCCGTGCAGCACCCCGGGCCGGCCAGGGAGATGGTGGCCGCGTGCCGGCCGGTCTCCACGCCGTCCCCGCCGGCCTCGAGGCCGTAGAGCTCCACGGAGGGGTCGTCCAGGAAGCCGTGGAAGATGCCGATGGCGTTGGAGCCGCCGCCCACGCAGGCCGCCACCGCGTCCGGCAGGCGCCCGGCCCGGTCCAGGACCTGGGCGCGGGCCTCCTCCCCGATCTGCTCGTGGAAGTAGCGCACCATCGCGGGGAACGGGTAGGGGCCGGCCGCGGTGCCCAAAAGGTAGTGGGTGTGCTCGACGGAGGCGACCCAGTCCCGCAGGGCCTCGTTGATGGCGTCCTTGAGCGTGCGGGAGCCGTTGGTCACGGGCACCACGGTGGCGCCGAGCAGCTCCATCCGGGCCACGTTGAGGGCCTGCCGACGGGTGTCCTCCTCCCCCATGTACACCACGCACTCCATCCCGAACAGCGCGGCCGCGGTCGCGGAGGCGACCCCGTGCTGACCGGCGCCGGTCTCGGCGATCAGCCGGGTCTTGCCCATCCGGCGGGCGAGCAGGGCCTGGCCGAGCACGTTGTTGATCTTGTGCGAGCCCGTGTGGTTGAGGTCCTCGCGCTTGAGGAAGACCCGGCACCCGGCCTCGGCGCCGAAGCGGTGGGCCTCGGTGAGCAGGGAGGGGCGCCCGGAGTAGTCGCGGGAGAGCCGCAGGAACTCCGCGGTGAACTCGGGGTCCGCCTTGGCCTTGTCGAAGGTGTCCGTCAGCTCGTCGAGGGCGGCGACCAGGGACTCGGGCATCCAGCGCCCGCCGAAGTCCCCGAAGTAGGGGCCCGGGGCCTCGCGCAGCGACGCGGCCCGCGCGGCGACGGACTCGGCCTCGGCGTCCGGGACGTGCCGGCGGGCACGGGCCGCGGCACCGGCGGTGCGGTAGCCGGCGATGGCGGCCGCGGCGTCGGCGCTGCGCACGAGCGCCTCGCCGACCAGCACGGCCTTCGCCCCGTGGGAGGCGTACAACTCGACCTGCTCCTCGCCCTCCACCCCGGACTCGGCCACGAGCACCGCGTCCTGCGGCAGCAGGCCGGCCATCCGGCCGAAGGTCTCGACGTCGGTGTCGAGCGTCTTGAGGTTGCGCACGTTCACGCCCACGATGCGGGCGCCCACCGCCACGGCGCGCTCGATCTCCTCGGGGGTGTGCGTCTCCACGAGGGCGTGCATGCCCAGCTCGTGGGTGAGGTCCAGGAAGCGGCGCAGCTGCTCGTCGGTGAGGGCGGCCACGATCAGCAGCACCAGGTCGGCGCCGTGCGCCCGCGCCTCCCAGATCTGGTACTCGTCGACCGTGAAGTCCTTGCGCAGCACCGGCACCCCCACGGCCGCCCGCACGGCGTCGAGGTCGGCCAGGGAGCCGTTGAAGCGGCGCTGCTCGGTGAGCACGGAGATGACGGAGGCCCCGCCGCGCTCGTAGCCGGCGGCGAGCAGGGCGGGGTCGGCGATCGGGGCCAGGGCGCCCTTGGACGGGCTGGAGCGCTTGACCTCGGCGATGATCTGCACGGCGTCCGCGCTCGGCCCGCGCAGCGCGGACTCGGCGTCCAGCGCCGGCGCCGCTGGGCGGCGGCGGCGCGGAGCTCGTCGAGGCCGACACGCTCCCGGCGCTCGGCCAGGTCGGCGCGGACGCCCTCGATGATGGCGTCCAGGACCGTCCCGGTGCTCTGTTGCGACATGGATTCCTGTCCTCTCGGCGGCGGCGGCCGCCTCTCTGCGTGCTGCGGGGACCGGGCCGGTGACCCGGCCGCGCCGGGAGGCCGGACCCTGGGGGAGCGCCCGGCCGTGGCCGGTGCTGCGCGGGGCCGGGCCCTGCCGGCGCCGGCTCAGCTCTGGTGGTTGCGGGCCTCGTGCTTGCGCTGCTCGGAGCCGGCTCCGTGGCCCATGGAGCGGAGCACGGCCCCGGCGATCAGGCCGACGACCACGAGGCCGATGCCGACGATCAGCACGGGGGTGTTGCCCACGGTGAAGCCCACGACGCCGACGATGACGCCCACGGACATGATGCCGATGGTCACCCAGGCGGCCAGGGTGTTGCCGTGCCCCACGAAGCCCGTGTGGTCGAGGACGATCTCGTTGCCGTTTGCCATGTTCCTGCACTCCCGATTTCCCTGCCGGGGCCGGCCGGCCCCGCTCGCCGGGCCCGGCGGGCGCGGCGGTTGCTGACAGTCTGTCTCGCTCCATTGTGCCA